>JASFEL010000078.1:0-5449 GCA_050124855.1 Candidatus Thorarchaeota archaeon
CAAGACACTCCATTCTGTCCTACCATTAGACAAATCTACAAAATCCTGAATCAGCTGAAACCACAGACGCATCTGTATTGCTCGGTTTGTGGCTGTTCCAACATCATGCATAGCACCAATTAGATTAACTCCTGCATCATCTTGGCCAATCTCATTGTCATCAGTTGTCAACTCTTCATTGGTTGGGGTCCCCATTACCAAGTTCTCAATCATTGTTTCAAGTGAACTAGGAAATGCCGAAACTATGCTGACTGCTTCAAATTCGTTCGTTTCATCCATGACTTCTCTAAGTTTAGCTGCGGCAACACTCCCTCTAACAATCACAATTAACTCTATGACATTATTCCCCAAATTGTTCATGTAATTCCGAATCTTGGAAAGCGCTGTTTTCATCGATGACGCTTTGAGATGCTGAGGGATTATTAGAATCGCTCTGTCATCAAGAATGATATCCGGTCCTTCATCCGACTTCCGTTCCCACGTGGTATCAAGCAGTCCGAGCTTCTCAATGATGTAGTCAGTTATTGCTGTTCTCACTGCATCAAGTCCTTTGCCCGGCAGAGTGAATATGAAGTCACCTGGCACAAGTGACAAGGCCTCTCTCTCAATTGTTCCTAAGGATACCAAATCTCGAATGACTTCACTTATGTCATCACTCTCTATTCTGGGATCTATTGATGCCAAAATACCTTGGATTTCTGCTTGAGTTCCCATACTTCGAGCGGCAAGAAACGCCACAACATGCGATCCTAGCTCTCCTAATCTATCATAGACCGCTCCTATTGGCTTGGAAGCACCAACATCTCTTGATTGAGTTTCCATATCATATTCGAGAGAGGATTCCCTGTCATCTTCTGATTCGACTTCAATTCTGGCTTCATCATCCGTCAAAGACTCAATAGGTTTCTTCAAAGCGGATGCCATTTCAAATGGTCTTGTAGCAATCTCGAACGGCTCGCTTCCGGGTAGAACAATCAATGCTCTTCCACGTTTCAGTGTCTTCAGATATCGTTCCTGTTCATCATCTAGTGACATGAATCTTGCACCGATGGAACTGTCATAGGGGAGGCGGAAAGTGATTTTCGTAGCTGTATTTGCTAAAATGTTTGAAGACACATTCGGTCGAGTTGAGATAATGACAACTCCCTGTCCGGTAGCTCGTTGGAGCATCACCATGGATTCACCCGTTGTCACATCCGCAGCTGTATGTCTGGTATAGCTTTCAGGTACAAGATTACTAGCCTCTTCGAGTATCACTAGATGATGAAGTCCAGGCCTTATGCCTCGATGCAGTGCACAATCAAAGATGCGTTTGGCAATGAGATTATAGAGTAAACGAGCTGCTTCCATACCCCCTGTTCTTGCAACATGCTGTAAGTCAAGAATCACTCGTCTGTCTATGAGACTTGAAATCCTAAGGGCTTTTCGACCGCCACTTAGAATAGTCCCAAGCGGTTCGCGTGACAGTATCTCCAATCGATTGAGGAGTGCATCTCTGGTCATGGTTCCTGTACGGTCTTTCTCTGCAAGTTCTGATACTGCTTGAGTAAGTGCTTGAATTGAGTTACCGTTATCTGAAGAACGTGCAATTTCAAGGACTGCCTCACGGAGAAGCTTCTCCATAGCAGGCGATAGCTCTGAAGACACACCTCTCTCTTTCAGCAGCTCTTTCAAGATTGCAAAGGTCGTGTGGGCATGCCTTTCACCAGAATCAATCTCTGGGTCCATAAAGTCAATCACGAATGATGGGTCTGCTCCAGGTTTCAACACAAGAACGTCATTGTCACATAAATCCACTAATTCGTGATACTCTGATCCCTTTATATCAAATATCCACCATGGAACACTCGATTTTGTGCTGAGTTCTGCAATTAGGTGTTTAACAAGAGTAGTCTTGCCTGTCCCGGTTGCGCCCATCACCGCAACATGTTCTCGAAGCCATTCAGGTCTGAGACCGACATCATTTAGACGGCGTCCTCCAAATACAGCTTTTCCGATAATGAGCTCATTATTCACAAATTCTTTTGAGGGGATGGAAAAGCCAGGAACCGGAGATGCAGTGATAACCGGTAACTGTTGAACTGGAGTATTCAAGAAGGCAGCCAATCTACTGACATGAATTCTCTGCGATGCGATATGACGTCTAAGAAGGAGCTTGTAAACAGCCCTTTTTCCGATGCTTTTCTGTTTCAGTTTGATTCCGCCTTCTCCTCCCCATATTGATTGAACAACACCAGCCACACCCTCTTGAGTGCTTGATAGCTGATCGGGAGTGTATGCTCTTATCGCAAGGGAAACCGAAGAATCAAACCAGCCTGCATTTCCCTGTATTTCATCATAACTACGTAATAGCTTCTTCTTTTCTGAGTGGTCTGCCAAGGAGTCTTCATTTCTCTTCTCCTTCTCCCGTATTGTCTTCCAATGTCCTTCCAGTTTTCTTTGTTCACGTCCAGGCTTAGCCTTTGAAAAAACGCATGTGAAGCTTACATTATACCCTTGGCGAAGTGAAGTAGAGATGAAAGTCCCGATTTGAGAGCTTTCTAAACTGGGTGAAACACGTGGCTCTCCAGAAATCAATAACAAAGCTGTATGCATTTCTTCAGGTATTAGTTCTGAACCACTCTCTAGGTCCAGTGACAATATTCCAGAAACCGCCTCACTCAGGTCATCACCTCTAAGCTGTTGGAGTTCTACATTGTTGAGGGAGGAGAGTAAAATGGCTTCAGTTCGAGTTGCCTCACGTCTAAGAGTGTTCCCAACTTCCTGCATACTCTTGCCTGATCCAGTTATGAAAATTCGAAGAAACACCTCGCCATCCCAGACCCCCACCTCATATGCCATGCTGACTTTGTCATCCATTCCTGCACGAAGAGCCAGAAGGAATGCAGTTGCATATTCTGGCCGATCATTTCGCGCAACAAGCACCGATCCGGGAGCGGAGATGATATCAAGACAGCATGTCGCTATCACATAATCTCCTACATGTACTGAAACCAAGTCATCATCTATGACAGCTGTCAGCATATGTTCAGAACTAATCTTCCCACGAACCAGAAGTCCGCCCAGCAAGACTGGGTATATGGAAATTATGACTTCGAAGGCCAGTTTGGAAGGAATTGATACAGGACCAATTAGCCTTGAGAGTGGTAGTAGGTAGACCACTACAAAGTAAATGGTCAAGACCACAACACCGGACAGCCACCCAATCTCAATCCATCTCCATAATCTCGGACGTTCTTTTCTGGGTGCTTTAAATCGGCCTCCCTCGCTGAATACATGGCTGGACATTGCATCATCACCCTTCCGGATTCAGAGCCCTGTGAAAGTCTTCGTGACTCTACAGTCAGTCTACTCTTGATGAATTACAATTACATATGAACTCCCCCCGGAATCTGGCTGTTCGATAGGAGGTTAAAAACAAGAATGCAGACTCATGAGGGAAATCAGAACTGATTATGCATGAGTTGTTTGTGTAATCATTACGGAGAATTATCCCAATGCACATCACGAGGTGACTGCATCTGAAGCGAGTCTGCATAGGAATAGTCATGGTATTTGTAGCACTGTTCTTCATATCTAGCATAACTACAGAGGTAGTATCCGCTGAAGAAACCCCTATCGTAGCTCGTGGAGAGTTAGTGCCTATCACTGCAATGCTTCTTCAGAACGGAACCTTTGGAGATCCAGTAATCAACCAGTATCTTTTCTTCTATGATCAGACCTTAGACATTTTCATAGGGTCTGCAGTAACAGACTCCAATGGCTATGCAACTGTGCTTTGGAACGTTTCGATTGATCATCCTTTGGGCTTATCTCTACTAAATGTGACTTTCGAAGGTAATGCCTCTCTCTTTCTCGCCCCTTCATACCAATGGTCATCTATTATCGTAGTTTCTCATACATTTTTAGAAGTCCGAATTAACGAGCAAGCTGTTCATCCAGATGATGAGATTATTCTAACTGCTAGAATTGTTGATGATCATAATGTTTCCATTGCTGGTGCTTCGATGGCTGTCTATAGAGATAACATTCTGCTATCAGCCGCATCATCTAATATCAGTGGCTATGTGACTTTCATCATAGATTGCAATGTTTCGTGGTGTACAATTGGCGAAAACACATTGAGAGTAGTCTTTGAGCAGGACCTGGGCCGCTTTCTGAATACTTCTGAGAATTCAATATCAATTATAGCTCAACAAGTCACAACAACTCTTGACACTCAGGGTGTTTACGATTCTGAAGTTCAATTGAATGACTCATTCTGGATGCAGATGATAATTCAGGCTGAGGGTGAAAACCACTCTAATGCGTCACTTGTAGTGTTTCTTGATGAAAACCCAATTGATGTGCTTGTAAGCGATGGCAATGGTCTAGCTACTCTGAGTCTGAATATTGACTCACGATACATACTTGGGATTCATACTCTTAAGATAGAGTACATGGGGACATTCCGTTATGCTGCTTCATATCTTGAACTTGAGATAACCGTGATAAGTCCTGCAGTGATTCTTGTGGAGTTACCAGAGTCGGTTCAAGTAGGAGTTGAAACAGCAGTCCAAGTAGTCTTCTATGATCTCCTTCAGAGACCGGTCCCCAATGCCACTATCACATTGTTTGATGAACTCACTCAAGAGTCATATCTGATTCCATTTTCTCCCGGACAGACTATTGCCACCTCTCAAATCATCTTCAGTGATCCTCTTGGGCCCAGACATCTACAAATCACAGTTCTGGACAGTCCTTTTCTAACAAATAAGACAGGAACAGTCTTGGTGACAATCTGGTCCAAACCGAATCTTTTCATAATCCATCAAAGCATACTTGGTTATGCCTCCCCCTCTCAAGTTGCGACATTCCAAATTCAGCTCAACGCTAGTGGAATTCAGATACCAAACGGACCAATTGAATGGCATCTTGCAGATCGTTTAGTAGCTATTTCCACAACAAATCACAACGGCATTGCAGAGGAAACATTCGAACTACCATTATTGGAGGGAGCATATCAATTGGTCATAAGCTATAATGGTAGTATATCGGAATATGAACTGCCAACAATTCTGGAATATGAAATCATTGTGAGTAGGATAGTACCAGTGGCTGTGAATCTTGTTAGTTACTCTGTTTCAACAGCTCTTCAAGAAATTTCAGTTCAACTATCTATCATAGCCCTAAATGGCACTCTCTTAGGTAATATCGAAATTCACTATGAATGGCTGAGTCATAGAAGCTTTGCTCTAAGTCAAGTGTCCGGCATTGTTGAATTCGGGTTACGTATTCCAGCAGCATCAGGTGTCTATAATCTCTATTATGAAACAGAGGAAGCTCCATTCATACACTCTTCCACTGGATATCACATCATTATCATCTCTGAAACAGAGGCAATGGCTGCTCAAGGGGTGGGGATTCCGATCCTTACCCTTAGTCTAGGCATATCAGTTTCTCTTGTTAG
>JASFEL010000079.1:0-5398 GCA_050124855.1 Candidatus Thorarchaeota archaeon
CTGAGAATGTCAAGCGTGTGTTTCTTTCCAATTACTGCTAGGACTCTCTTGTAGACACATTTGTCATCACAAGGGATAGAAGAGTCCTGTCTACATCTGGGAATTTCTTTGTCCATCATGATATCGCCTCACTTCCCCAGATCAGGGATTGATTCTGGTTGCGTCTTCACATCAACCAGATTCTCAAGAGGAATCCAACCTTCCTCACCGATAGGTGATCGAACCCAAGCCCATCCACTCTCCTCAATTAATACCATCACTTCATCCCCGGGTTGGACTTTAAGCTCCCTTGCTGTGTAATCTTGGAGCAACCGATATTGTCCTTTCTCATCTAATGGTTCGAGATATGACTTTGGTACCCATCCATCAATCTCGGCCTTGTTTCGGCACCAAAGCCATCCATCCCACTTTGTTTTCTTCTCTTCTCCCTTGAGTGATTCTCCTCTCTTTGCAACTAGGATTTTGGTAATCTCACTCTCATGGCTCATTATCACTTTGGCTATTTTCATTCTGCTCACCAGACAGACGTATGTTCAAGTGATAACTACATCGGCTAATTCGCGGATGATTTTACTAGGTTTTTTGCGGGACACTTCACTGACCCGTTTCTTGATTCATCGAAGCACGATCCCTCTGGACCATTATGACACCAAAGATGGTTGCGGCCCCTCCTATGATTTGAAGTAGAGATATCAATTCGCCAAGCACGAGGACCGAAAACAGTACACCCCACACACCAATCAAGTTCAGTGCAATCTGAACCTTGGAGGCTTCAATGTACTTCATTGACTCGTAATAGAGCATAAACCCAATTGCAGTATTTACAATCCCAACCCACATGACAATTATCCATGCTTGAAGGCTAAGAGTAAGAAGTACTTTCACGTCCTCAACGATTGCTGCAGAAATCCAGAGAAATGGCACTGCAACTAGCGTGCTATATAGTGTGAAGCTCGCTGAGTCCACTGACTTCACTGCGATCTTCCCAACAATCCCATTAGTAGCAAAGAAGAATGTTGAAGCGATTATTAGTATGTTTCCAATCAATCGGGTGGGACTGATAATTGGGTCTACAGGGGATGGATTAAACACAATCAGGATAGCGCCTACTGTGGCGAGGATGAGTCCAAGTATCTTTACAGCAGTGATTCGTTCATCTAGAAATGCCGCGGCTAGAAACACCGCAAAAACAGGGGTGAAATTCAGTAGCAGTACTGCGTCACCAGCTGCGGTCATATTGAGACCGATGTATTGCATCAATTGAGACAAAAAAGGACCTGACAGTCCTGCTAGAACTATGACTTTCCAATGCTTTCTTGAGCTGACAGGTGACTCCTGACGCTTTGTTACAAAGAGAGTCATGGGAATAAGAAGTGGACAAGCCAAAGTGTACCGAAGGGTCACAAAGATGATGGGAGTGAGTTCATCAAACACCATCTTTGCAAAAATCAGAGATGATGCCCAGAGCATGGTGAGTAAGAGAATGCCCAACCATGCAGAGGTCTGTTTTGACACCATCCATCTATTCCTCTAGGTCTTCTCTATCTGGAGCTTGAGAAGCCTGACTATATCACTTTCTGAATACGAACAGCATCACCACTAGTGTGTAGATTGTGAAAATGCACTGCTGTATTCTATCGTGCCGAGCGTGCGACTCTCTCTCGCTCTTCCTTCCTAGCAACTGCAAAACTGGCTGGATCGCCCTTGTATGCTAGAAGGAGCTCATCAACTAAGCACTCCTCGAAAGACTTGGCATTCTTATGGGCAGAACGAGTTGCACCTACGGACAGGTACTTGAGAGCTAGATCGATTCGTCGCTGGGGAGCGACATCAACAGATCGCGGGTATGCCATCCCACCGTAGGATATACGAGTGGTTTCCTCGGATGGGGCCGAGTTCTCAATGGCAGTCACAAGGACCTGCATGGGATTCAGACCAGTTCGGTAGTTGATTATCTCGAAGACACGTTTCAGGGTGTGAATAGCATTGAGTTTCTTGCCGGCATTTCGACCAGTGCGAGTCTTCTTGTCCTTTCTTCTGCCAGCATTGAGTAGCTTGTTTACAAAACGCTCCACAATGGGAACATTGCTTTTGTGGAATCTCTTGTGGGCATGTCGACCTGCAGTATGGGGAATCAGTACCGGTTTCAGGGAGATGTATCGCACAAGACCAATATCTTTGATCTCGACAGCTGTAGAGTCCCACTTACCAAAAAGCAATAGATCGGGTGCGACATGTGGGTCTGGCTCTGGAGGGGTTTCCTCAACAACCTCAGTCTTCTCTTCTTCAGCCATCATGACCACCTAACGAATTGGTTTCTCCTTCTTTCCGTATATCAAAGACTCGAGAGAAACGCCGTTTACTTGGATGACTTTCCAGCGGACTCCGGGAAGATCACCCATCGCACCGCCCATTGCACCACCAATACCTTCGACTAGCACCTGATCGTGCTCATCGATGTACTTGAGGCCACCATCACCAGGAATGAACGCTGTGATTTGTTTGCCATTCTTTGAGAGTTGAATCCTGACAGCCTTTCTGATAGCAGAATTAGGCTGTTTGCTCTCAATCCCTACTTTTTCGAGGACAATGCCACTTGCCTGTGGAGCACCCTCTAGTGGGTCAGTCTTTCGCCTGAGCTTGAGTACTCTCCTCTTGTAGGACGCTTTCTTCCAGCGGAACCTCTTACGTTTCCTTACAAGGGGTCTCGCTGCGAACTCGCCCAGGGGGCTCTTTCCTCGTGACAAGGTAATATTCCTCTCTGATGATGATGGGCACACCATGTATGGTGTTCACTACTGGTGGCCACGGCTTCGGACTAGAGTTTCCTTAAAAGCATTGTCAAATGCAACTGACAGAAATTGTGAGCTGGATGCCTATACTATCCATTTCTAGACCTGTACAGCCCCACCAGATTTAGGGTGATTGACAGGCCAATCAGTATTCCCATCACGAAGGACAGAATCTCATTCTCTGGGAGAAAGTGATCGATAACAAGTGCTACTGCAAGACATATGCCGCCCAACGGAATCAGCCATTCGTTTTTCATAATCATCTCTGGATTCTCCAAGGAAACATTCTTTGGAATATTAATAAGATTGCAGTTCACTGCCGCTTCGATTTTCTAAGCTATGACCACATTAGTGAGGTCAAAATGGCGTCTCGCTAGGATACGAGCGCGAGCGACGTTACGGCCATCTCGGCCTATTGCAATTCCACGGTCATCTGAATTGACAGTGACGGAAGCCACCCTGTTTCCGTCCCTATGGACTATGATTTTGACTTCTTCGACTCTAGCAGGAGCAAGAGCGCTCTTCACAAATTCCTCAGGAGAGTCAGCAATTTCCACCACATCCACAGCTCTGCCAAAGGCGTCCGCTGCAGCCTTCACATTGGAACCGCCACGACCAATGGCTTTTCCCAATTGCTTTTCTCTAACAACAAAAATGATACGTTCGCCATCGTCATCGCGAACAACGTCTACTGCAGAGGCTCCTGTTATCCGCTCAAATGTAGCAATGAGCGACATGTCCTCCATGGAGAGCTTGACCAAATGAACCGCCTCATGCCATTTTCAGAATCTTTGAGTCACCTGGTTTAATCACTGCTATAGCAGATACCATAAAGGGCTTGCCTACAACCTCTCCAAGATCCCATGAGGTTCCCTCAAACTTCAGGACCTTTATACCCGAGAGTGCGGCAAATCTCTCGATATCGTCGTATTCGTTTCGTGGGCAGTTAGCTGCAACAACAACTACCTTTGCCTCAGAAGTCTTTAGAGCGTCTATGGACGACTTTGCACCGATTCGACATTCACCGGTACTTACTGCGCTAGAGATTGGCTGATTCAGGCTCAATTGTCATGACCTCGTTGTGTTTTTGCGACTACTCGAGTTCTGTTTTAACGTTTCCGTCATGGAAGTGTCTATCGTTTCTTGCCTGCGATTGGCTGAGGGGTCATTAGAAGATCTATTGCCCCTGTGCCAAGTGGTATCAACTGACCGAGAATTACATTCTCCGTGATGCCTCTGAGAGGGTCTTTGGTCCCAGCAATTCCCGCTCCAAGTAGATGCTTGATTGTCACCTCAAAAGCTGCTCGTGCCAGAGCGCTGTTTTTGGATCCAGAGATTCCATGCCTGCCAATCTGGCGAATTGCACCGTCAGCAGTCATCATATCAGCTACTAGGATGATATGCCGGACGTCTACATCCATTCCTTGCTCGTTTAGCACGCTCATTGCCTCTTGGATGATAGCGTTCCGTGTGGCCTCGATACCAAGTACTGCGTTGATTTCCTTTAGGTTGTTCGTGTATACTTTGTGTGGATTAATCCCATCTATCTCAAGAGCATCTTGAAGATTGGAACCCTCAGTGTAGAGAACATAGCCATCACTTTCCTTTCGAATGACCACATGAGTGACATCATTGATGCCCTTCACACGTACCTCTCGAATCTTCTCACTGAGCCTTTGAAGGTCAGCAAGTGTGTCATTCGCGGGATAAACGAATATTACACCATCCCCTGCCTCAACTTCGCCCTTGGTCTTAATCTTGGTTTGGATAGCTTCGGCAACATGTTCGACCGAGACGGCCTTGTCATCCATCAGTTCTGGGTCTAGCCTTATGTCAATTGCTTGTCGCAGAAGATCAATAGAAACGTTGCTTGCCACACTCTCAACAATGACCATTTCGATGGCGCGGGCGATTCTTCTAGCTTCATTGCGGTCTCCAGCAATATCTTTCTCCAAATGTATCTTCATTGTCGGCGTACTTGGGTTATTTCGAGCATCAACAATCTCTATGAGGCGCGGAAGACCCTGAGTCACGCTCAGTTCTGCAACTCCTGCATAGTGGAAGGTTCTTAGAGTCATCTGAGTTCCTGGCTCACCGATGCTTTGAGCAGCTACTGTACCGACTGCCTCACCAGGTTCTACCAATGACATCTCGTATGAGGCAACCACGTTGTCGCATATATCATCGAACTCTTTCTTCGTGACCTCCTGTTCTCTAATCTTGGTTTCCAGCTCCAGCATGACCTTGGGAGGAAGTCTGCGTTCTTCACGCATCTTTGCGAAACGCTTCACCATGTGCTTTTCTATTGCATCAGAGGGTGTCTTAGCCTTTGCTTTTGGAACAGTTTTTGTGGTCTTCTTTACAGCAGACTTCTTGGCTGCAGGCTTCTTTACAGTTGACTTGGAGGTCTTTGTGCTCTTCTTAGTGGTTGTTTTCTTCTTCTCTTTTGACATGAATTTTCGCCTCCTTACTTAGCCCTCGCCTTTCCAAGGACCTTCTCGATTGCAATGTCTATGTTTACTGACCGTCCATGGTCGGACTTGCTTGGATCCACACCATCATCACCGAAGCGGAATTGCACAATACGACCTGGTGCAGTCCTAACG
>JASFEL010000080.1:0-5385 GCA_050124855.1 Candidatus Thorarchaeota archaeon
TGATTCCTCTACTGGGAGGTGACATTTTAGTCGACTCAGCTATGGGGTGGAGTGTAGGAAGTGGAGATCAACTAGCCGTTATCATTGCAAAGGAGCTCGTTGCCAAACGACTGATTTTTGCATCAGATGTATCTGGCATCTACGAAACGGATCCCAAGCTGAAATCCGATTCGGCTCGCATAGACACAATCAACCTCAATGACCTTGACGAGGCCTTACAGAGAATGGGTGCATCAGGGATTGATGATGCGAGTGGTGCAATGAAGGGGAAGATCAAAGCCATAGCTCCAGCCAAGCCACTAATAGAGCGAGGTCTGGAGGTTGGACTGCTCTCCATGATGAACTATGGGAACCTGAAGGCATTTCTTAGCAATGAAGACTGTCAATGTACTCGAGTTATTGTGGAATAGGCCCGATTGTGGGGCTCCCTCGAGTCCCACTCACTTATTTTTTTCCTCTGTCAATCATTTCCTGATAGATTGTCACTAGCTGCTTTGCATGTTCTTTGATGTCATATCTCTCTGCAACAGACTTGAGACCATTTTGCGCAATTCGTT
The DNA here is from genome assembly GCA_050124855.1 of Candidatus Thorarchaeota archaeon. Lineage (GTDB taxonomy): Archaea > Asgardarchaeota > Thorarchaeia > Thorarchaeales > Thorarchaeaceae > SMTZ1-83. The sequence goes on from JASFEL010000080.1 coordinate 558, forward strand.
TCCTAAGGTCTTCGTCTGACAAGAGAGTTTCAACCGCATCAGCTAGCGCTCTAACATCATCAGGCGACACTGCAATTCCATCATAGTTATGCTTGACTATCTCTCGTGGACCAAACACATCCGTAGTTATGACGGGGACGCCACAGGCCATCGCCTCGACAATAGAAAGCCCAAAGGGCTCTCGTCTAGATGGATAGAGAAAGACTCGACTCTTGTTAATCAGAGCAGGGACCTCACTAGTTTCAACGACTCCCTGATAGTCTACCATTGATGATACACCTTTCTTCTCAAATTCCTTGAATAGCCAGTCTTTGAGTGACCCCTCCCCTGTCATCATCATCCTAAGATCAGGAAACTTGGGCTTCAGTAGGGACAGCATCTCTGGAAACAGGTCTATAGATTTCATTGCCTCAAGCCGACCCATGAATGCCAAGTCCCATTGTTTGTCTACATCCGGTAAAGGCCTGAAAACAGACAGATCAACACCACTGTATACTGTTCGAACTCTCTCATGAAAATCCGAATCCAGATGTTCCTTGATGGCTCCAGCAACGTTCTCGCTGACCGCGATAATAAGATCAAATCCAAAGTCCGAGGTGAACTCCTTGAAGTCTGTCGTTTCTTTCCCACTTGGTAGAATTAGGGGCTTAGGCAATCCATGAATCGTAACAATAGCTGGAATCTCCAGCTCGGAGAGCAACCGTAGTTTCGTAATCACTTTGTTAAAGACTACGTATGTGCTGTGTGCATGGATGATATCTGGTTGAATTTCATGAATGAGTCTGACAAGCTGATCAGTGAGTATACTTACATTCTCACCAACGTCATTGGGCTTGAACAGCTTTCCAGCAGCCTCTTCTCTCTCATCTTCGGGTAACGCATAGAACTCCCACTTTCTAGCCTCAAGTAAGTTGCCTGGTAAATGAAATGTGGTATAGTGTTGTTTCTGGACTTCTTCCGGAGAGTCACGATAGGGTGGTTGTGTTGCAATAAATGACTCATGTCCCTCTGCTGTCATGGCTTTTGACAGGTAATGAATAATAGACTCGTACCCTCCAAGACCGGCAGGGTTAAGGCTGTCACAAAGATGGAGAATCTTCATTCATAGTCCCAACCTGCTTCAAACATGAGCCCCTAATCTATCTAACGAGGAACCTGCAATTGAAACTGACAGATGTTAATCAACCTGCACTGGTAGACTTACCCGACGCTGTTAGAGACCGTGATGTAATCCATGATTCAAACGGGAGGGTCTATGTCACACTGGGATACATCCAACCAACGGACAGGATACTCTCATTCTTGAAATACATACCACATCCAGAGGGTCAGTGGCAGGCCCACGGTCGGAGATACAAGCGCATCTTCTGGGGAGGAGGAGTGTCAGCGACGGAGGGCATGAAAAAGGCGCAAGAAGACTACCTTTTTGACGATGCCCACTTCGGTACAAAACTACTCGAAGTTCCTAAGACCGATGTTCAGAAATACTTCAGTCCTGAGATTAGGGTGAAGGAGATAATGAAGTCTGAGGCAAGAGACCCTCTTGAAGAAAGCGTGGCTTTGATGGCTCAGACTCTTCATGATACACTTGGAATCCCCCTTGAGAGGCTCGGGGTCACAGGCAGCGTTGCATGGAAAGCACACGACCCTAGTTTTTCTGATATCAACATGAACATCTATGGCTTTGAAACCGCCTGGCATCTACAGAAGGAATACGAAACAGTGGCTGAACGGAACTCCCACATGCGTCTTCGAGAGATGCATGAGTGGAAACGAACTATGTCGAGGGTTGTAGAACGTATACCTGTGATGCCATTAGAGGACATGAAGGCTCTCTTCACAAGGAGAATGGGGCTTCTCTGCAATGAGCGATCCATTGGAGTAATGCCAATTCTACTCCCAGAGGAAGCTCCAATCACGCATGGGAGCGAATCGTACACTACTATCACGCCTTCTCCTGTTCGAGTGAAGATGGAGATTACCAATGACACGTATGGTCTGTTTATCCCTGCACTCTATGAGAGCAGGTCTAAATCACTGGATATAATCGATAGCGGACACATAACGAGAATCATGGTCTATGAAGGGTCCTTTAGAGGTCTCATTCGACGTGGAGATACAGTGGAGGTATCTGGCATCATTCAGAAAGTAACACCGAGTAATCCGAACGATGAGGTCTTCTATCAAATGATGGTGGGCTCAAAAGCAGGAGCTGGGAAAGAGTTCATCAGACTGGTCAAAGAGGACTAGAATTCCACTGCATCTATCGTCTTGAGGACGTTTGCCTCCCATCCAAGTGGATAGCTCAGTGTTATCTGATCGTACTCGGTGTTTCTTCGTTCAACATGCTCGAGCACCCCTGAAACTATTACTTCTTCATCTCTGAAGGCCATCATCCTGAACTGTTCAATATAGTTGAGGATCCTCGTGGGAGAGGCACTTGTGTCCCCCTCAAGGACCTCGATTGTATCTATTCCATACTCACTAGGCATGTAGTATCCATTATCATGCTCAGTGATGCGTGCCCGGACCGTGATTCTGTCACTAGGAGTCATTATGGCATCCTCTGCTAGATTATCAATCTCGTCAAACCTCCGGATGGGTTCAAACTCAACCTTGAGGAATGGTTCTCGTGCTCCAGGGAGTATCCCATAGATTCCCTTTCGACGATGATGCGCGATTATCTCTTCTCGAGTTATTGCAGTGAAGGGTGAGGGCTTGTCAAGAAACTGCTGAACCTCTACAATGAACTCATTGGCAAGATATCCATCCGGCTCAGAGTACCACTCCAGCAGATAGGGTCTGAGCCTCTCAAATGTGTCCTTTCCATAGACTGTGATGTCCAGGTCAGAATATTGAGGATGGTATATGCCAGCAAGGAGGCTCCCAAATATCCCCAAGTCCGATTTCTTGATAGATGTGTTATCGAGTAGATAGTCAACTAGTTCGACCAAGAGACCCGCGAGGAGGTCATCCGGCGGTGATTCAAGCATCTCTTTCAGACGCATGTCTGTTCTCAGTTCCCTTTCAATGTCAGAGTGCCTCACTCCAACGAGAGTTGTATCAAGTGGTGGATACGGGACCATGAATTGGGGATACTTCTCTGTGACAAACTCTATACCCTCAGAACCGTAGAACTTGCAATACCCCTTCTTCCTGATTCGTTGTTCAAGCAGGGTTTCTGTGTTGAATATCGACATCGGGACATACTCGGGGTCGCAGACATACCCAGAAGATGGGTGCCAGTAACCATAGACGCGGAAAAAGATACCCGGTTCTGTGAGTATAAGATCACGGTCTCGAAGTGTGTGTTCTTGTCCAGGCAATATTGCTACCCCTGCTGCGGAGTTGTCGCGTCCATGCCTGATGATAATCCTTGCCGTTGCCCGAAACTTATACAGACTTGGACATAACGTTCCATAATCGATGTTCGGTTCCTGATCCATCGAAGCAGCATCATGCAAATCTCGGAGGATTTACGAAGACTTCTTACGTCCTCTCCACAGGCGTTTTTTGTCTCCGTGCAACTCGCGGCGACTGTAGAGTCAATTCATTGACTAGCTCTACATCATGCTGTCCAATTTGAACTACATAATCACCCGTCCAACTTTGTCCAAGGTTAGTGCAACTGCTACATACCCTCGACAACCAGACTCATTAGGAACGCTTGCTAAATGATACCCGTGTCGTTCGATAGACCTTTCGTACGAACAAACGTGGGTGATGGAGAGAAGGCTAGACAGGCCCTTATTGATGCGAAACTTCTAGATACTGAGTGCAAGATAGCAAAAGACGAAGACTGGCTGTACTTCCCATTGACCAAGAAGAAGACCGAGAAGGGTCTCAAGAAGATTCTTGGGAAGATCAAATACGAGGTTGGAAAACGCGAGTTCACACCAGTCTTTATGGGTCCAAAAACACTCTCAGAAGCACTTGTGGGTCTAATCCCTTCGGAACTTCTGGAATTACTTCCACGGGCGTATGATTTGGTTGGGGATATAGCAGTCATTGAGATTCCTGACGAGCTCATGGACTACGCAAGGCAGATTGGCGCCGCTCTAAAGACAGTTCATAAGAATTTCAACACGGTGCTTGGTAAGAGGGGCCCAATATCTGGAACAACACGTGTCCGACAATACGATATTCTTGCAGGTCAGAATAAGACAAAGACAATTCACACCGAGTATAATCTCAGAATTGCTGTAGATGTTGCTAAAGCCTACTTCAGCCCAAGGCTGCTTGAGGAGCACAATCGAATAGCCGATTTAGCTACAGATGGTGAATTAGTTATTGACATGTTCACTGGAGTCGGACCATTTGCGTTGCATATCGCAAGACGACATAGAGTCAAAGTCTACGCAGTAGACATCAACCCAGATGCTATCGACCTACTTCAAGAGAGCTTAGAACTCAATCGTTTCGCTGGAGAAGTCATACCAATACTTGGAGATACCCACGAATACATCCAGAGCGGCTTTGATGGTGATGTCGATCGTGTGATCATGAATCACCCAGCTGGAGCATTCGAGTTTGTCGTGGATGCTTGTAAGGCTCTAAAACCCGAGGGAGTCATGCACTACTACGAATTCATGGGCGGAGAAGACCCCGAGGGCAGACTGACCGAGAAGATTACTGGTCTTGTCAACGAGAGTGGCAGAGAAGTAGCTCGGATTGAAGCTATCCGTAGAGTGCGCGATAGCGCCCCCTATGAGTATCAGATGGGTGCGGATGTAGTCATTCAGTGACAAAGAGTAGCTCACACTCTATTGACGCACTAGAATCCTTTAAGGAATCGACAAATGAACGGTCCAAATCAGATGCAGCCTTG
>JASFEL010000081.1:0-5383 GCA_050124855.1 Candidatus Thorarchaeota archaeon
CAGAGGTCCTATCTGAATCAGTTAGATGGATGCCACTCAGATTACTTCCATGGACTTCAGCATTGCTCAATGTCGAGTTCCATGATGCTGCAATAAAGACCCCTATCTCAGCCTCTTCACTCTGAAAGCTATCAACTAAACAACTGTTGCATAATGCAAGTTGAACTCCATAGAACACTCCTTGCTGAATAGAAACCCTCGTACAATTACGCAGGAAGACCTGTCCATACATACTTCCATCGACTGCGTTGTCTGTAACGCCATCAAGAAAGAGAACCCCTTTGTTATTCACTGTACTATTAGCGAATACTCCGGATATGCTCATGAGTGAATCGGAGTCAAAGAAGACAGACCCATTCTCAAATTGACTGTCTGTTGACAGGAGAGTCCCATAAGCACCTGTAAAACGAATTCCCGTCCTCATGCTATTGATGATTGTCACATTATCGAGTTTCAAGTTCGAGCTGGTTTCGAATTCTATTCCATCATCCATGCAAGCTGAGATGGTGCATTTGACTAAGGACACGTCTTCGCATCCTGAGATATGGATGCCATCAAGAACACAAGATGTTAATGCAGCATCTGATAGAGTGAGGTTGCATGAAGACTCTATGAAAATGCCATCGTCTGAGCAATCATCAATAGTGAGCCACTGTGCGGACACATTTGTGCTATGGGCAATCTGAACTCCAGTACAGACTCCAGAGATATCCAAGTTTTGCGCGGTGATTAAGGTGCTGTTGAATATGACAAGCTGACCTGCAGCAGAGCAATCTAGGACTGTATTCGTTAGGCCTTTGATGAAGAGGAATTGTTTTCCGTTTACATCATTTGCCTGTAGGGTATGATTCCAATGTGACCATTCAGCTCCCTTGACAAGTAGTCCTCGAGCCATCTGATTACTCGAGATGGTACAATTGGATGACTCATCCAAGTAGACATCAGCAATGCTGTGATTATCCATGTTGTTGTCAATCAGACTGCAATCGTACGCTTCATCCGCCCAAACTCCTCTCGGTCCTCCAGAGAGGGAATTGTTCTCAATCACAGTATGATGCAAGTCATAGAGATAGATTCCTGAAACATCGTTATTGAGAAGAGTGTTATTTGCTACCTCACATCTGTCACACCATTCGAGAGAGATTCCTCCAAAGGCAATGAAGAGATAGTTACTGGAGCCATATAGATGGTCAGAAACAGTGTTGTCAGCCACAATACTATCATCAGAGGAAGAGAGCACAATGCCACAGTAGTAGCTGCGTTGAACATCGTTTCTCAGAACCTCACTGTATCTTGTGAATGATAGGCAGATTCCATATCGAGAACAGTCGTAGACATCTGTATCTGTTATGGTGAAATTGAAGAGAATAAGAGCATAAACTCCGATTCTGCATCCACTGATATCGCAAATGTATACTGAGGGAAAGTCTGCATGATCGAGATTGATGCCGATGTCCTTGTTTGTTATCGTGCAGTTCTCGATTGTCCCGGATGTTGAATTGTCTAGCAAGATTCCATTTCCAGACTCAGAAGCCCCTGAAGTGAACATACAGTCCCTTATTGTAAAATTCGCCCTGATGTCGGTTATAGATATGCAGTCTCCAGATGTTGAGATTTCAAGCCCTTGAATCATATATGGATTTGTTAATGATCCGTTTCCTGGAAAGCCAAGATCTGTAAAGTTGGACTCGTTAGTAATCACAATTGGGCTGTGTGGTGTATACGATTTTTCGTAGCCATGCGATATAGATTCGATATCGCTGTCAAGATGCCAGAGGAGATTCGGTGAGAGTATAGGTACAGAAATCACTAGCAAAAGGAAACTCAAGATAAGACAGGCGCGTATGGCTTTCAAGTATACAGCCTCCAGCTCCAACTACCACGAAAGGAATGAAAGTTTAGTCCTTAAGCATTATCTGCTTAAACCCCTGGTGCAAATCCCCACGGATGCACTTTCTTCTATGCAACTTCGCCAAAGTGTCCAACCTGCGTCGCTCAAGGTTTAAGTGATGAAAAATCCAATATTCAAATGACTGTGGGAGAGTTAGCATTCATTGCCGCCGCCTCAATACACTATTTCTCGGTCCTAGTCTACTTCAGGTCTGCTCTCATAGTCAATCGTCTAATTGAGGACAAGAAATGGAAGATAACAGACGCATTCGTTTAGGAATAATGGTATCGTTTACCATTTTGATACTACTCATGACGGTCACTGTCACGCCAGTAGCCGCTTATGGCAACTCCAGTGGAGTCCGCTACAACAAGACGGGTAATGACCCTCATGACTGGATAACATTTCGAGCTATCAACATTCTGGGCTCGGATGGATACTCGAAAATCAGCTCGGAAGCCAACTCTTACTTCACGGATATGCAGAGGGGGTCTTATGACGCCGACTGGGGCATGGGAGTCATTGGTGGCTTGCCTGTTGCCGCGAAGGACCACTACTGTGACCCCACAACTGGTTTCGGCTTCTTAATGATATTCCAAGGAGCAGGTAGCTATGCTCAGGGGTACTTTGACAAAGCCGTCAACTTCTACAAAGGGGGTAACAAAGAGGAAGCATACTACAATCTAGGATTTGCAATCCATGTGCTTCAGGATGTCACAGTCCCCCATCATACACAGATTTTGGATGTGGAGCAGAAGGGGCATGAAGACTACGAGAGGTACATCAACAAAAAGGAGACCTACATCAAAGGAATCAACGGTCCCGGCTACTATGAAAAAGCTACAAGTGCAGATGGATGGGTTCGGTTCAATGCAAAGAAGAGTCATAGCTACCATACATACGTGAACGGCGCCCCAAACTCAGGTAACAACAACTACTGGCATGCAGCAAGTAATCTCTTGCCCATAGCTGTGAAGACAACTGCTGGATTTCTGCGCTTCTTCTTTGAGCAGGCAAATCAGGGTAAGAGTGAGGCGCAGCGTTCTGGTTCATTGTCTGGCACAGGGACTTCCTACGTCAGTTATGTCGATGTACCCTTTGGTGATCATACAGTTGTGCTGGTCGGCAACGAACCTGGTGCGGATGTAGACCTCTATGTGAAGTGGGGCTCCACGCCTTCATACCCCTATACTGCCTCTAGCTGGACAGGAGATTCAATGGAGAAAGTCACCATACGAGGAAAAGGTCGACTTTACTTCAAAGTCTACTCGTGGAAAGGTAGCAGCAGTTGGAAGCTAGCTGTCATCTATGGAAAGGCTGACAGGTTAAAATCAATCACCAACTCGCTCAGCTATTCTTCAGACCGCACAGATACTTTCAGCCTTAAAGGAGGAGAAACGGAGGGCTACATGATTGGCTGGGCATTCCTAGCTGGACCCGATGGCAACGACTTCGATCTCTACGTGCGATGGGAGAGAGCGCCTACAACGACTAGCTATTATGACAGAGGTTATTCATCCAGACCCCAGGAGATATGTGATGCCAAGTCACCGAGGTACGCACCTTCCTCAGGTTACCAAGTGAAGGGCTACCTCTACAGACACAACTATCTCTTCTATGTGATGGTGAAGGCGTACAGAGGCTCAGGCGACTACATGCTCCTGATTCTGATATTCTAGTGATACTTTAGTTTGAAAAGGCATAGCAGTCTACGAAACACTGCTTTGCCTCCTGTTTCTTTTATTGACCTATGAAGAGGGTCCCCTTCTTGTTTGTGTTCACAAAGCCCAAACTATATTTCGGATGAATGGTATCTTGACTTGATGAGATGACCAGCAATGATGAACAAGTTCCAGGACCTGATGAACGAAAAAGTTCCAGTACAGATAGTAGTGGACGCGATAACTGACAGAGCGCATCACAAGGTGGTCAAGGGCACCATTAAACATGTCACAAGGAACTACATCGAGATTGGCAGGACGGCTACTGGAGACGAGAAGTCCCAGTTTGGAACCGATGAAGTCAGAGTGATAATCCCAATTGATAAGATTGCAGAGGTAATCTACTCTAGGAGTGAGTAGTACCATCCACTAACCTACTCAATCCGGAACCCCGTGAATCCTGATAGCGTTCTCCCAGTAGAGCTTAACAAGGACCGAATCAGGTAGATCAAGCCCGTTGATAAACGTCCCACCAGTGTCTTTTGTATCTACATCGTCAAATGGCAGAGGTTCCTCTCGCACATCCGTTTCCCACAAGAGCCTCTGCGCGAGATATCTTCCAGCAAAGTAATCTTGACCACCCCTATTGGTCGACAAGTCAGTTCCAAACATGACTCTATCAGAGTATTTCATGAGGAAGCCACGCGCCTTTTCAACATCTTTGCTAAGTTCTCTCGCCATCCACCTTGATGAGGCTGTATCAAGAATTACATTCGGAAAGCGATTTAACCAATTTGCAAGATTTGAAAGGTGGTGTATTTCGGGTTGAGAACCAAAATGCGGGAGTTGGAAGACAAGACGAGGGTGTCTTGATATAACATTCTCAAGCTGAGCTAGGCTGTCCTTCTTTGTGCCATATCTTTGTGTATCCTTATAGTGTAGGTCGTAGTACGTGTCTGGATCGGACACATGAAGCAAGAGAGGAACTTTGTAGTCCTCAAGGGCGCAATAGATTGGATCTAGTCTGAGGTCATCAATCCTGAAATCATCTGTGACATCTTCATAGTAGTTTCTCCAACGAGGTCCAAACCACATCTTTGCGAGGCCATATCCATCTTGTTCAATTCTCTTGATCACAGCCACAACTTTGTCGACTTCAAAGTGTGCAACGTCATTGAGTGAGAGATATTTCGCGAAGACAAACCTGTTGGGAAACTGCTTCCTTATCCGCCTGATATTGCCCTCGCCATGCACTATTGCAATCTGTGATGCTACCCCAAACTCCTCTTCTATTTTCACCATCTGGGCTAAATCCTCTAAGTGCCCAATATGCGTATGCGCATCAAAGATTGGCCCTTTGTATTTCCACTCTTCCTTCAAAATGCACCGGTTCTGCGATATAGCAGGTATTGAAAAGCGATTCCGTTCAGGTCCTTTTCTCAACTATACTGGTCCCAAGGCTTTTCCTCGACTATGGCGAAATGCAGCCTAGGACTCAACTCTTAAGATGGGTTTCAGCCCTGAGCTGTTTAGAGGATTCAACGATGCCATCGGTAGCGCTAGTGAAGTTCAAAGATAACCTCAAAAGCACAATCAGTGAGGGGCTGAATCTTATTGGTGGATTTTCAGACCTGAAATCACCTGTACTCATAAAGCCCAATATTTGCACCATATCTGACGGTACAGGTTCATCTGTCACCGACGTGAAGGTCATTGATGCGATTACTAGACTTGTTCTTGAGGCAGATAATGGTATGACCATCAAGATAGTGGAGTCAGACAGCCAGAGTAAGTACACACAGGAAGCCTTTGAGAAGTTCGGATATGTTGA
>JASFEL010000082.1:0-5320 GCA_050124855.1 Candidatus Thorarchaeota archaeon
TAGGGTCTATTGGCATGTTTATTGGGAGTTTCATATCATGCTACATCCTCATTGCAATCTTCATACTCGAAGTCGTTGCATTTGATCTAGTTGCTTTTTTCATTCCAATTCTTATAATCAGCCTAGCTGCGACAATCATCGAAGCACTGAGTCCGCCCAGCATTGACAACTGGACCATCTGCACCATCGTTTTCATCACTGCTGCGCTTCTAGCAAATGTTGGAATGTGGCCTTACCCACTATTCACAATCTAGAGAACAAGGATTAGTGGCTATTTCTTGGGAACTATGCCATACTTCTCAAGAAACTCAGTCTTCAGAATGTCCATGATGACAACATCGTAGCGCTGACCATCTCTAAACGCCATCCCGTGAATAACATACTCAAATTTAACTATTGTGAAGTGAACACCGAGAGCCAAGAACGTATTTATCTCACCGTTTTCAGGAATGGTCGAGAACGCTCAAAGCATGAGGTGACTTGATGAGCACTGCAGTGGCAAAAAACAAGTTCTTCGTAGTTGTATTGATTGCCAGCATAATCTTCGCAGGAATGACGTTTGGCAATCTACCTGGCCCTGCAACGACTACGAGTATACAGACTGTTAACGGCGTGACATTCAATTTTGTTGACTATCGCGCACTCAACAAAGAGCAGATAGGCATGTTCAACTATTTTGGTGACCTTGTCCTCAATCAGCCCTATAACGACTGGACTGGCTGGTATTCTGAAGACTTCAAAGGTGGTCGACAATACTTAGCCGCTTTCACAACATACGTTTTGTCCATGCTCTTTGAAACGACTCCTGGATACCGTACTTCTGCTTACCAAGATGTGGCCTACTCACTAGTCAAGATGATGAACACTACAATTGAAGAGTATGGCAACGAATCTATGGAGTATTGGGAATGGGAAAGCACTACCTATCCGGATTACTACTTTCCCGATCCAAACGACCCGACAGATCTCTATGTGGGTGGCTTTCGTGGTCCTGCCAACATTATGTGGACTGGACACTATGCCCTGACAATGACACTCTTTGAGCGTAACTTCAACACTGGTGAGTTTACAAGTGAGATAAATTGGTACTTGAATGATTGGAACACCTCATTGACCACAGATGGTTATGGCAATCCCAAGGAAGGAGGTATCTGGGGAGTGGGGCTCATTCCATGCGAGCCTTACATTGTGTTCATTCAATGCAATAGTATTCCAATCTTCGCAACAGAGCTATTTGATAATCACTACAATACCAGTTACATGGAGAGTGGAATGTGGGACTATGGTCTGAACTTCGCTAATACGGAGATGCAGGACCAATACGAACTCTTTGCTCATAGCTATCGTGTTTCACCGTATATCGGCTCAAATGATTCGTTGGATGACTATCCTCGAATCACTATGCACGGTGACAACATTGCTGTTTCATCATATGGCGCATCATGGGCTATGATGTTTCTTGAATACACCCAAGAGAACGAAACCATAAGAGATTATGAGAGATTCATCGATGTATACGGTAGAGACCTCTCGAGCAGTCAAATGTACATGTTAGGCTCATACAATCAACCAGGCAGCTTCACTGACCTTGACACCGTTCTGGGGAGCTTCTTTACGATGGCATTGGCAAACCAAAGAGGCGACACTCAGACAGTCGAGCGGCTCAGGAGCTTCTGGCTGGGTCCCAGCAACAAAGTCTGGTCCGCAGATGGAAGGGCAATGCATTATGAGGACGGAGTAGCATCACTATATCCGATGCTCCAGCCCGTGTCAACCGGTCTTGGTACGTGGGGAACATTCCCCGTCACCATTAGGGACCTTGCAGATGCACGTCCTTCAGAGTTTTGGGACTATCCCTATATCAGTGCCGCAGATGACGATAAAATCTGGGTGTATCAAGCAGAGTGGGACCATCATAAAGACGCATTCATTCTCAACGTTGAGGTGGATCAAGCTGCGAATCTAGCATTCAGTAATTTCGAATCCGTTCCTACAGCATATTCCAACGGTATTGCTCTAGCAGGTCTTACGGCACTGGGTGGGGACTACGTCTTAACATTGAGTCCAGGCACCTACAATCTAGTAATCATGTGAGGAGATGGTATAATGACGGAAGAAGTCACAATCGAATCAACTGAAACAGAAACCCCCGTCGAATCAAAGACTAGTCGATTCAAGAGGCCAGAGAACATTCTACAAGCAATACTGGTCTCCATTTTCGGAGCTTTTGTCTTTATGGTGCTAGATGTAGTGGAATGGCCATACATGTCAATAGGCTTGTTCAAACTCGGTTTTGCACCAGCATTGGCACTAGTCGCGTCTGTTGGGGCAATAAGAGGTCCTCTTACAGGATTCTTCACAGGCTACCTTGGCAAACTCCTATCTGACATAGTACTGAGCGGTAGTATAGTAGCCCTCACACTCTATGGTTTCGCAATAGGAGTCCTAGGTCTGATTGTAGGTATTGCCACCTACGATTTAAAAAAGGGAAGGTCACTGATCAAGCTGTCAATTATGTCGGCGATTGGTCTTGTCTTTACAGCTCTTCTCACAGTAGTGTTCGGACTTTTTGTGGAGGGAGTCGCATCAATTGTTTCAATAGGATTTCAGTTGCTGCCAATGCTAACAGTTGGATTACCAACAGTAGTACTGCTAACGCCACTGTTTGCCCGAATTTGGCAGTTCATAACATCCAGCCCTCCGGAAGAGAGTGAACCATCAGAATGAGCTAGACGGGGGACTTACTCCCCCCTCCTCTTTCTTTTCTATTCCATTCTTGCTTTGCACTCAGAACAAAGTCCATAGACCTCAAAACTCTGTCCACAGACCTGAAATTCTGTTTGATTCTCTATCGCGGCTTTTAGTCCCTCGATTGGATTGAATTTGAAGTCTTCAACTTCTCCACAACGGCTACATACGAGGTTGACATGCTTGTCCACAACAGGATCATAACGTGTTGATTCCTTTCTAAAGGCCATCTCTCTCGTGAGTCCGATATCAGTGAAGAGCCTAAGTGCCTTATAGACGGTAGCTAGGCTAATTGTAGGATCCCTTTCTATAGCTGAGCTGTGAATCCTATCCACTGTTGGATGGTTTCCTGCATTCCAAATGGCTTCATATATTGCAAGTCGTTGAGGAGTTGCACGATATCCACTCCCCCTCAAAACTGATGCCACGTCCAGTCTATGACTCATCACAGTACCTCTCAGGTTACAACTTGTAATAGAAATTATTATTGACAATTTAAACTTTATGGAGCATAATACTTAAATAATAATCATTATTGATTATGTTCAAATCTCAAGGATTTGTTAGAATGGAAGCACAAGAAGAAAGACGAATGCTCCTTATTGGAGAAGAAGTACCTGACTTTGAAGCGGCTACTACAGATGGAACAATCAAGTTCAGTGAATGGGCCAAAGGGAGCTGGGTGATTCTGTTCAGTCATCCTGCAGACTTTACCCCTGTCTGTACTACCGAGTTCATTGGATTTACAGAAATCTATCCCGAACTTGAGAAGCGGGGCGTCAAGCTGCTAGGTTTAAGTATTGACAGTATCTATTCCCACATATCTTGGATTAGTACAATCAAGGAGAAGTTCGGAACTGAGATTCCATTCCCCATCATCGAAGACCTCAGTATGAATGTTGCTAAGAAGTACGGAATGATACATCCCGCACAGAGTGGGACAGCTGCAGTAAGAGCAGTGTTTTTCATTGACCCCGAGTTCAAGCTGAGGGCATTGATCTACTATCCACTGAGCAATGGGCGAAACATGGCTGAGATTCTGAGAGTCATTGATGCATTCCAGACTTCTGACAAGCACAATGTTGCCACCCCCGCAAACTGGAGACCTGGCGACAAAGTGATTGTACCTCCACCAAAGACCAAGGAAGATGCAGAGAAACGCCTCAAGGAGGGCTATGACTGCACTGATTGGTGGTTCTGCAAGAAGGACCTCTAGATTTACAACTATCAGGGGCTCTATTGCCCCTTCTCTCTTTTATTCTCGCTCATCATCTTCTCAACAGACTTTTAGGTGAGCAGAGTGAGTCCTTTCAAAACCCTTCAATCCGAGGAGATTGATTATGGTATTCAATCCTTTACCTGGTCTAGAGCTGGTCTGGGATGTTATCGCATTCATTATCTCGTTCTTTTTGATACTGATGCTTGTCCAGATCAATGCTAGAATTGAGAAGAGCGGAGCGCTCTCAACTACTGTAACACGGAAAGTCATTCACACCTTCGCAGCCCCTTTGTGGGTAGTCACTTGGATGCTCTTTTCTGGTGGGGTCTTCAGTCGCTGGCTGGCGATGATTGCCCCACTGCTCTTTGTCATCCTGTTTGTGGCTATTGGCACTGGAAAGATGATCAATGAGGACTTTGTCGGATCAATGTCAAGGTCTGGAGATCCCAAAGAGCTGCTCGGAGGCACCCTTTACTATGCAACCCTAATGGTGATTATTGCTATCCTTTGGTTCTATGTTCCTACCGATGGGAACTTGGCCAATGCCACCCCACTAGCACTGATTGTCTTTGGATGTCTGGCTGGAGGCGATGGTTTCGCTGACGTGATAGGACGGAAGTATGGCGGTGACAAGAAGTTTGGAATTGGTGGTGCTGAGAAGACTTTGGCTGGAGTGATAGGGATGTTCATAGGCTCTGTCTTGTTCAGCACTATTCTGGTGTTCCTGTTCTCGCTGGAAGTAGCGACATTCTCAGTCATAGACCTATTCATACCGATTTTGGTAGTGAGCCTTGTTGCCACCATTGTAGAGGCCATTACTCCAAAGGGGCTTGATAATCTGACCATCACCATTGCTGCCATTGTGATGATACTACTGCTACCAATCCTTGGTCTATACTGGCCATTTCCGCTGTTCAGTCTGTTCTAACTTCTTTGGTGTGCTATGATGACCAAAGAAACCACAGTCATCAAGCTTGGTGGCTCGTTGCTGACTGATAAGACAAAGCCGTATACCTACAGAAAGGAAGTCTTAGAATCAGTGTCCCGCGAGATTGGGGAATGCCTCGATGAAGGACTCATCCAAGCGCTTGTACTACTACATGGAGTAGGTTCGTACGGTCATCCGCCGGTCCTTGAGCACAATCTCCACAAGGGGTTCTTAGGTCCGGAACAGCTTCTGCCTCTTTCAAAGACTCAGGAGAGTGTTGCTACACTTCGACATATCATTGTGAAGGAACTCCAGAACGCTGGGATTCCAGTGTGTCTGATGTATCCATCTTCTATGGTGACCTCTGAGAAAATGCGGATGGCAAACTACTTTCTAGAGCCTCTAAAGGGATTTGTCTCAATAGG
>JASFEL010000083.1:0-5305 GCA_050124855.1 Candidatus Thorarchaeota archaeon
GGCAATAGGGCGCGAGACTCATAATCTTCCTGGAGTCATCCAGGTAAAGACTGGGGTCATGAGCATTGCGCCAAAGGCTCGAGATGAGAAATCTCGAAGTCGAGGTAGAATTCCTGCCTCGTCGAGAAGTCGAGGGATCGAAGCCCTCCCGCGGCACCAAATCCCCCTTTTTTCCATTTTTTCCGTGACGGGGTTATTAGGTATCACAATCACTGAGTATCATGACCGTAGACAAATGGAGAGTAGTGGGCGGTCGCGTGTACAAGCTCGCAGAAGCATTCGAAGAGATGCTCGATGCAATAGATTTGGCTAGAAAGCTCAAGCCCCACAAACATGTATTCCTTCATAGATCAGAAAATGGCCTTTGGGCTGTGTATTGGCGAAGGAAGGAGAAGGAGATTGAATGCCAACCTGAATATGAGCACAACCTCTCATCCGAAGCCCACTGAAACTGGTATGGATATAATAGGAACGGAGTCCTACTTAGGACCATGACGCTTGACCCACATTTTTCTGATTTAGGAATTGATGAGAAGAGTCGTGTTGTAGAATCTCTTGGTCTTACTGTTCAAGAGGGTCAAGGGGCGAGATTTGAGAAACTCCTTCGGCAGACCAATCTTTCAGGAACGATTAATGTGACTGATTGGACGCCTGAAGCTGTACGTATTCTCCTCACAATCGGAAGGAAGGAAGAAATCGCACTGTCACTGAGGAACAAGGATAGGTACTACACCATCGTCAAATATCCTGAGGGGCCAATTCTCTCATCCCTTATCAGGTCCATAGCACTCGGGGAATGGTAAATCAGTCAAATTTCCGAAGTTTGATGAAAATCTCTTTATTCATCCCGTGTTCCAGAGTGACACGGTGATATGACTTGAGCCTCCAATTCAAGACTCTTGATGATGTAGAATTCGCTGGAAAACGCGTCCTGATTCGTGTGGACATGAACTGTTCAGTCGATCCTGAAACCAAGGAAATAACTGACGACTCTAGGATTGTCGCAATCCTCCCTACTCTCAGGGAACTTGCAAAGAGCAAGACGGTCCTAATGGCACACCAAGGTCGTCCGGGCAGTGATGATTTCATATCACTGGAGGCTCATACTGAAATCTTGAGAAAGCATGGTCTAAATGCGTCATTTGTAGACGACATCTTTGGTGACAAGGCAAAAGCCGCTATAGAGAGAGTTGAGATTGGAGAGATTCTAGTTCTTCAGAATGTGAGATATTTCGACGGAGAACTGAAGAACGCACCTGCTGAGGAGGTAGTAAAGGAACCACTTGTCCAAGAACTCTATTCTCTCTTTGACCTGTTTGTCAATGATGCCTTTGGTGCAGCACACCGGTCTCAAGCATCAATCGTTGGATTCACCACAGTACTTCCATCCGTAGCAGGACGATTGGTGGAAAAGGAGATTCGTACACTAACTGACGCTACAGCAACCGATCAACATCCTTGGACCCTTGTTCTTGGAGGTGCTAAGGTCGCTGACAAGGTGAAAATACTTGGAAAGCTCTTGGCTGCTGACAGAGTGGACAACGCACTCCTTGGTGGATTGCTAGGTATATTATTTCTGATTGCTAAGGGTCTGGTTTCGGAAGAATATTCGAAGCCAATCAAGGGCTTTGAGGATGCAGTGAGTACTGCAAAGGAACTCCTTACAAAATACCCGGATGTCATCACTCTTCCCGAAGATGCGGCAGTTGAACGGGATGGCGAACGCTTTGAGTGTAAGTTCTCTCAGATGGAAAGTGACCCATTCTTCGATATCGGACCTGAAACAACTAAGAAGTATGCAGAAACAATCCGTAGTTCTGCAGTGGTGTTCGCAAATGGTCCAATGGGATTCTTTGAGAAGGAGGCTTTTGCCAATGGGACATCAGAGATTCTTGATGCAATTGCAGACTGTAAGGGTATCACTGTTGTTGGTGGGGGTCACATGGGGGCAATGGCACAAAAGAAGGATTTTGGAGATCGAATCACCCACATCAGTACAGGTGGCGGTGCCACAATCAACTTCCTGACAGGAAAGAAGCTAGATCTCATCGCCGCTCTTGAGGTTGCAG
The DNA here is from genome assembly GCA_050124855.1 of Candidatus Thorarchaeota archaeon. Classification (GTDB taxonomy): domain Archaea; phylum Asgardarchaeota; class Thorarchaeia; order Thorarchaeales; family Thorarchaeaceae; genus SMTZ1-83. The sequence continues at coordinate 2,070 of JASFEL010000083.1, forward strand.
CCAAGAGAATGTAATACAAGTAATAACCCTGCTTAGATGCAAATCCTGAATATATTATTACAACCTAAGCACTCTATCGAAGCTTTTCAATGGGTGATGGACTTGACACGAAAAGTGAAGTGTCCTAACTGCGAAGGATCTGATATTGGAAGGGAGATGTTTCCAGGCGCCTTTGGTGTTCGAGCTAGGTTTCTCTACGTCTGCCATAAGTGTGGTACAAAATGGGAAGATAGGTAGCTGAAACTCCGACCCGAAAAAGAAGTGGAGCCCCAGGCGAGATTTGAACTCGCGACCTGCTGATTACAAGTCAGCCGCACCACCAGGCTATGCTACTGAGGCACTCCTAAATCAACGAACCAGCATTTTGGTTTTAAAAGCTATTCCTCCGAACACACCTGATTCAATCTTTGTGCACTGCGCCAGGAGAAGAGTATAACTATCCCATTGGAATATTCACGACTCGCTGGAGACATCATAGTGACAATTGAGGTTCAACGACTACAATACATGGACAAGCTGAAACTCATTGGACGTGACGCACGTCTGACTATTGTCACCTGGGTTTTCTGGGCTTTTGGCTATGGTGTCAATGACGTGCTTTTCAATCTCTATTTGATCGAGGCGGGTTTTGGAGAGGACTTCCTTGGCATGTTCCTGTCAATCTCTGTGTTCCTGTCAGGAGGACTTGCAATTCTAGCTGGAATGATAGCAGACAGAAGTTCTCGAAAGAAAATACTCCTCGCAGGATACATAGCTGTCTTCCTTGGTACCTTCATGCAATACTCCACTCTTGCCCCAACACTTCTTTTGCTCTCACAGCTTCTCTATGGTATTGGCTATGGATTCACTGGAGTATGCTGGCAACCATATACCGTGAGTGTCACTACTGAGGAGGAACGCGTCCATGTATTTAGTGTTCGATTTGCATTCTTCCTGATTGCCAGTCTGCTAGGTTCGCTAACGGGCGGATTCTTACCAACTCTCTGGACCAACCTGGGTATCGCCGTTGATCTATTAACAGCTTACAGATTTTCCCTTTGGACAGCATTGATTCCTCTAGCGCTAGCAGTGCTAACGATATTGCCTATGAAGACAGACGAAGCTCCGCAACAGAAAAGGAGTCTCAACCTCGGAAATGTACGAAATCGAGGATTCATTGGAAAATACGCTCTGGCTTGGACAGTATCAGGTCTAGGTGCGGGAATGTTTGTCAGTTTCTTCAATGTGTTTTTCAGTCTAGCATTTCAGGCTGATGCCACCACCATCGGAATCATCTTTGCAATCAATACGCTAGTCATGGCAGCTGGCAATTTCACCTCTCCGGCAATTGTGGACCGGTTCGGGAAGCTTGGCACTATTATCTGGTTCCAGATATTCTCCATTCCATTTCTCCTGATACTCTCTTGGTCACCAGTTCTCTATATCGCAATCATTGGTTACGTAGGACGTGCATTATTCATGAACATCGCATGGCCGGTGATGGACGTCTTCTATATGGAGGGTTGTTCACAGGAAGAACGGTCAACAGCAATGGGTGTTATTAATACTGGGGACTCGCTTTCACGAGGTGTTGGGCTAAACATTGGTGGGGGGCTCTTAGCCATGGGTATGTGGAGAGCACCATTTGCATATGCCGTGATACTCTACAGTTTGAGTATAATTCTATTCTACTGGTTCTTTGGAAGGAACGATTCAGTTCAATCTGACTCGTAGCGTCAAAAGAGGCATGAGTTCGGTCTACTTGTCATGGTAGACGTTGTCAATTATGATGGCATATGCCAACAGCATCAACCGATCAGCTTCTAGGTCTTCAATGCGAATCACATAACGGTCCTTGAAGTTGAACGCGGGTGCAAAAACATCTCGCCACTTGTCTGCTTTCTTAATCACTGCATAGACTTTCTTTTTGTCCTTTGGGTCAGTAATCTCGAAATTCCATTTTGTGACGCCGCCTTGCGCTTTGTAGATATGCTCTTCTTGAGGAGTATAGAAATCAACAGAACCTCGGAAAGCAATCATAGGTTTCTTTCCACGGCCCACCAAAGTTCCATCTGGACGCTTAACTTCATAGATGGGTCTAGCAGCCATCAGCTTCTTGTTTATGGTACAGAGAAGCGTACCGTCTGGGTCATGAAGTGATATCTCAGCTCGCATCGAAAGGAGTTTCCTTTTCATAGAACCGACTTGGATACCTTCTTGGTCGTAAATCTCACCGCCACCAAACTTCCAAGATTTTTCATGAAGCACGTAGAATGTAATTGTTGGATCGAGAAGACTCATCAAAATCACCTTACCCCTGTAATCCGCAACACATGATTTAAGCAAATGTCGGCTGAAATACACTGCAAATAATAGTCCTTGGTACACGATTGTATCTCAGTTTTCATTATAACCAGAAAAACCAGCGAGAATGCTGCTTTTTCACACGTCCGTCACGGACATGTTTATGAGGCAACAATATCATAAAATCCTGTCCGGAAGGCCCCAATTCTTGCACTTCCTTATGACACGCACGTGATACAAAGGAACAAGACCCACAAGAAAAGTAAAATACTGCAAGAAGTTGATGCCAATACGTCTCGACGTACTATAGGTGATACCAGTTGCAATTCGCACAACCAGAATATATGGACACATTCTTCCAGTACATTTTCGGTTTCTTCGACCAGCTCTTCGCAACACCACTCCAGCCATGGATTCCTTGGGGTCCAGGAGACTGGTACTTTACAATCACAACCACATTCTTTGTCGTGATGATTCTATTCTTAGTACGTCGTCTACGAAAGGGTGGAAGTGGTTCAATAGCTGATGGCGTACGAAGAATCATTGCATCAACTGGTGACGTATCAGCAGGAATGTCCGGAGCCAAGAAGGTCGACTTCATTTCGAAAGACCCCTCTGATGCATTAGTATTCCTCAAAATCGAGGAAAACGCTATAGAGCAAGCTCTTACTGCAGCTGATTTCTATGCAGAAAAGGGCGAGATAAGCGAAACCATCAAACTCAAGCTTGCAGCACTTTATCAACACCGACTAGAGACAGTTCGCCAAGCAGTGGCGAAAGATGAACAACTCAAATCGATTGTTGAAACCTCAGACGAGATTGGCAAAGCACGATCAGATTACCTTCGCAAACTAGCAGCAATGTCTGGTACCGCAGTCGAAGCTGAAGCTGACGCAGGCCCTCCAAGCGTTGGAATGCCATCCGCAACACCCTCTGCACCCGCTCAAGCTCCT
>JASFEL010000084.1:0-5290 GCA_050124855.1 Candidatus Thorarchaeota archaeon
AATCATGAATGACACGCCGCGTAATCTTGCAGCTCTCAATGATTTCCTCTGCAGTCGCAGCATGGTCAGATTCACAGAATCCCACCACATGTACAATGTGTGGTTTTAACATCATTCCCGTGTAGATTGAAGATGCAAGCTGACCCTTACCCGAATCGAGATCAGGTGGATAAGAAAAGAGTCCTGGTCTAATCTGTCTTAGAGATAGAAAGTTGTGATCATGCAGCGATTCAATCAGCTCGATTTTCGCCAGCATCTTAGCAAGATCCATTTTTGGAGAGGTCCCGAGAGGGGTGTTCAGCATGTATTGTGCGATATAGTGCCTAACGCCAGCTGCTTTTGCATTCAATGCAGAGAGGTATGCCATCGTAACTGCAATTGTATCATGAGCGCTCCTCAGGCTCCAATGATGAGGCTCATTGATTTCTACTGGTATATCATGTTCTGCGTGCCAGCGGTGGTTATGTTGGTTCTCAGCGATTGCTTCTTTGAGAGGTCTTTTGCTTCTTCCATCCAGCTCGCTGTACCACAACAGAGGAGTGGCACACCAAGCGTTGTTTATGGTATCCTTCAGCAACGGTGCCCAAGACAGCAAATCACGAGTACCGCTGTAGCATCTCAAGAGCGGATAGTTACCTTTTCGTGAAGCCTCAAAGAGCCGTCGCAGTTCTTCGGGCTTTCTAAGTGGGACGCCTCCATCACCCTCTAGACTCTCGATTATCTCAGGCGGACGAAAGAATGACTCTTGGGCGTTCTGATCTGGCCCAATTGAGATTACATCTAATACCGATGCCTCAGCTATCTGTGCGACTCCTTTCATTGTTCCTTCGATTGAGGGCTGACCAAAATGGTGTCTGATGAGAGGGATTGGGCTCTTGATAGCAAGACGTGTCACCAGATCCTGGGGGTTCTTCTCCTCTGGTTGCATGTGTGAGCGTCCTCGGAGAACTGCTCGTGAGTCTTCATCAGTGGAGAAGCCAGTAAAGATAGTTTCAAACAAGCCTGTTCCTTCCGCAATGGGCTTGATTGGAGCTGTGCATCCCAGTATCCATCTCTTCTTCTCCAGACCACTCTTGGCCACAGCATGTTTCAGGTCTTCGAAGAGTGTTGCAGCACTAGTTGCAGTGAGTCTGTAGCTCACACCGACAATGTCAGGGTTGTGCTTCTTTATTTGAATCATCAGCTCATCAATCGGAGTGGCAAACCCCAAGAAGACGGTTTCATGACCTTCTTCCTCAGCAAGGGTAAGAAATCGTAGAACGCCTGCCACATGAACGCAGCTCCCAATAGCGGCGCCCAAGATTTTCACGCTTCATCCACCTCCGGTCCAAGGATGTCCAGCATCTCGTGGAAGTCGGGATAGTCAACAGGTATGACCCCCGTTTGGACGTACTCTTTGACCTCACGAGGGCTCAATCCTTCGAGACCTAGACTCTCAAGGTTCCGTCCACTGCCCCAGAAATCATGCCTATAGAGCTGACAAGCGATATTAATCACAGCATCTATAGCTGGGGTTTCAACTCCTGCCAATGTACCAAGATTGGAAATAGGTACAAGACCTGTTGGAACATCCTCTAATACGTAACGATGTTCCAAGGATGAAGGACTGCCAATTCCATCGTAGGTAAAAATGCTACGAATACATTCGTACAATGTAACTCCTTTAGCATCATACGTGTTTCTCAACCATTCTAGAAGGGATACAGGCTGTGCTGAGAACTCACGGGCGACACTGACTCTCTCTGCATCCATCCTTTCTACGAGATGACCCACCGTTTCGGAGATAGCATCATGATAGTGATTGTACCCCCCTTGTCTTGACTCCAGAAGGCCAGCACTCAGGATTGTGGGGGTTGGGTGTAACATTGCACCAATATTATTGAGACTGGTTTCCATGACATCTTCTGCCAGCTCGAAAACAAGTGGAAGTCGTTTCAGACTTTCCAGCAATCGTTGGTTAGATGTTGATGGGAAGGAGCTTATTCTGACACTGTTCTTGATGCTGGAAATCAGTACAGAATCCGGTCCGGTGGTTCTTGATACGAAACTGAATGTCTGAGCCTCTCCTAGAAGAATGTCATCGGTGTATGAGTTTGACCTCAGTAATCTCGCAAACTCGAGGGCGCCGCCCGTCCGTCCCGGCATTAGAAGGACAGTCTGATCTGATTCCAGATGCGGCCCAATGGTCTTGGCGAAGAATGGGTGTGCCTGGGCTGGAACTGTGACAATGAGAATGTTTCTACCAACGATTGCCGCAGCCATGTCATCTGTGACTAGCGGAATTGGTGCAAATGCCTCAACAATGCCATGGACATCAATACCTCTTCTGTCCAATATCCCCTTGACATTCCCAATTGTTCGATTGTAGAGAGCAACATCAATTCCACATATAGAGAGGTAGCTAACAAGTCCTCTGCCCGCATGTCCTGCGCCTAGGACCGCAACCCTGACAGGGTCTAATATGAGCTTATCCGATTCTCTCCATGGCATGAAGTGCATGCCTCCAAGTCAACTCGCAATCTTGGACTTCATCAGTGGCCCCGGTGAGCACGTACACCCTAAGTTGGACCTACCTTGTCTTGAAGGACCAAGGAATATAGCTCATCGCTGAAGTTTCTTTACAGATTTTTTTCCGTGTGTTATCTGCGGATACTTTTATTAGGTTTGTGAAATTCGGCATTTGTCGAAACGTAATAGGGCTTGGAGAATGAAAAGTGGTCGGGACGGCCGGATTTGAACCGGCAACCGATGGATCTACAGTATGGTTGTTTAGATAATGAAAAGAGTTTTTGAAATACTCCTAATATGCCTTATAAGTGGAAAAATGACCGTATCAAATCCAATTTTCACATTATAAGGCAAAATAGCTCACTTTTATAAGCGTGGTTTGATAGTGAGAGATGATTGAGAGAATAAGTAGAGAATAAGTTCGGTTGTATGCTGTTAGTAACCGAATGAGCGGTTATATTGCATTCATTGTACGAATCCCGAAATGTCCTACTTTGGCTCTGAGCCGTATTTGAAGTGAACAAGAATGACAGAAGAAGGACTAAACCACAGATTTCCAATCACAGAATGGTTTGATATCGAGAGAAGAATGGCCATAGTAGCCCGAATGACTGCAGACAGGCCCCACTTTGAAACCAGAAAGCTTACGAATTCCCCTCGAAATGAAAGTGAAGACAAGGGGAAATTGTAGATGAAATTATGTATGGTTCATTCTACACCATCCGAGGCTTGGAATCAGAAATTACCACCCATTGGATTCTTGGTGGATTATTCAGGAACTGCAATGACGGCTTCAAAGTTTCCGGAATCGGAGTATTACCTTAGGCTATTCAGACCCCCAAGAGGGTCGCTGGAGTTTGCTGTGAAGTCATATAAAAACGGTACTCACAATCATAACGCACTGAGAGAACTTGTTCATGGATTTGGTCGCGAAATTGGACCTTCTGTGAAGATGGGAAAGACCAGTAAAATTAGAATTAGCGGGATAGACCGCAGAGCACGTGAGTTTCTGACTGGAAGTGGTTTATCGCGAAAAAAGTGGATGGCCATCATAATTCCATCTCCCGATGGTGGTCCATATGGACTGCTTGTGATGTTTGGTGCGTATATAGGATCTAACAAAAAAGGAAAACTGATTAGGATATCAAAAAATCCAGTCTTCAAGAAATTAATTGCTGGCTTTCAGTTGACAGGTGGTCGCTAGGAGGAGCTTGAGATGGCAGATTCAGCTGGAAGAAAGAGAAACCGTGTAGGCAAAATGGAGACGTGTGTGGGGTGCGGAGAAAGTTCGTTCACCAAGGACTATGCTCGAGCAGAACGTATCTGTACGTCATGCGGACTTGTTGTATCAGAACGTTCTGCTGATAGAGGACCTGAATGGAGAGCATTCACTGTAGAAGAACGGAATGCAAGAGCAAGAACAGGAGCACCAATGAGGCTTAGCATAGCAGACAAAGGCCTCTCAACTACAATTGATTGGCGAAACAAGGATGCAAGTGGTAGGGTACTTGCTGGCAAAACACGTGCTGCATTCTACAGAATGCGAAAGTGGCATTTCAGAACCAGAGTCCATGGTTCCCAACATAGGAATCTTGGCATCGCAATGAGTGAGATGGAGAGACTCTCATCACAGCTTGGAATCCCACGTGATGCTAGAGAAACTGCAGCTCTCATATACAGGAAAGCTTTGGCAAAGAGGTTGGTCAGAGGAAGAAGTATTGAGGCAGTTGTTGCAGCAGCAATCTATCTTGCATGCCGAATTCACCGGATTCCTAGAAGATTGGACGAGGTCGTATCAGAGGCAAAGACAAATAGAAAACAGGTTGGTCAGGCTGTTCGATTGGTTATCTCTCGGGTCAATGTCAAAGTACCACTTGCGTCAGCGAAAGACCTCATACCAAGACTATCGTCCGATCTAGGTCTTGAAGGAAGAACCATGAGAAAAGCCACTGAGATAGTTAGGAGGGCTAAAGAAGGTCGAATAACTGTGGGAAAAGACCCCGGGGGTATTGCAGGAGCCGCTCTGTATATAGCTGGAATACTTGAAGAAGACAAGCGCACACAGAGAGAAATTGCTAAGGTTTCACGTGTCACAGAGGTAACAATACGGAACAGATACAAGGAGCTTGTTCGTTCTCTTGGGATTACCTTCGATACTGAATTTTAGTTGAAGAGATGAGAATGACCTCTAATAGAGAATGGGGATATTATGTCCGCCTTAATTAGACAATTCAGTAAAGACCTTGCAGATCACTCCAGAGGCTATTTCATAGCATTTTCTGTTGGAGTGATGCTTCTTCTAATCATGTTGTTTTATGGTGGCTTCGACCTTCAGGCACTATATATGAACGGTCCAGCAATTTGGCTTCTTTCAGTTTCAGGCGTCATTATGAAATTTCTCAGCGGGTTTGGAGTGATGCTAACTTATGCGTTTATTTGTTCGCTGCTATTTCGAGTACTAGCTGTTCAAGTGAAGGGAAATAGGAAACGTTTCAGTGTTCTAAAAACGATGCTGATGCTTCCTATGCTCGCAATTCTTAGTTATGCAATCTACACATTTGTGAATGCAATTGTATTCTCGCAGAGCCTCGCATTCCTCGAGAACCTGACTGCGGTCTATGGGGTGTGGTCATTGATGCTCTTTGTCTATATAATGCCGCTATCTCTGGGAATCTACAATCCTAAGACAGCGGATAGCACCTTGGAAAGTGTTGGCAAGAGAATAGATAATCTGAGATTCTCTCTGTGGAAGGGATATCAGTCGTATGTTTGGAGGGACTAT
>JASFEL010000085.1:0-5284 GCA_050124855.1 Candidatus Thorarchaeota archaeon
CCTGCCGCCCCGCTTCCTCCCCCTATCGGGACAATAATCGTGTCTATCTCAGGCCTCTCTTGAAGCATCTCAAGGGTCTCTGTAGCTACACCGGATATCAGGTCCGGTTCATCGCCCGAGTGGATGTAGCGATAGCCATGCTTCTTCGCAAGCTCTTCACAATGGTTCTTAGCCTCATCAAATATGTCACCATGAAACACAATCTCGGCACCCAATGCTTTCATCGAGCCCACCTTTCCAGGATTAGACTTCTCCGGCACCACTATTGTCGCTTTGACTCCAAATAGTCTCGAAGCATAGGCGATTGATTGTCCATGATTCCCTGTTGAGGCTCCAATGACTCCTCGTTTCTTCTCTTCATCTGAGAGCTGCATGATGAGATTGATGCCTCCACGCACCTTGAAAGCTCCCACTGGCTGAGTGTTCTCGTGTTTGATGTAGACATCTGTCCCAACTAGCTTGTTGATTGCAGGATAGGAAATGAGAGGTGTAGGCTTCAAGTAGGGACTGATACGCTTCTGAGCATCCATTACATCGTCAAACGTTGGGATTTGCATTCAAGACTCTCTCCATTATTATGGACTTACTTCCTACCTGCTTAGAGCTCAGATGTATCTTCCTCTAGGAAGCGATGATCTTGCATTGTACTATCGTCCGGATTCTTAGGAAAGGAGTATAAGAGCAGACAATTCCCCATTTTCCAAGAGGACGGAACCTACGTTGACTGTCAAGATGAGAGATTATCGTTGGGAAAAAGACTTCGAGGCTGCCAGAGCGTTCCTTGCAGAGATATTCCCAATTCGGACTAGCTATTCGAACTGGATACCATCGACCCTCGAGAATGTCAAATATGGTCCTGGTGGAACAGAGTACCTCGATGAGGAGGACGAGTATCTAAAGATCTGGGAGATAGTCGATGAAGCAAAAGAAGACGCACAGAGGATTATTGCACTCTCATACACAAAGCCCTCTGGAGAATGTTCGCTCTCAATGCATCCTGACTACATGTCGGAGTTCAAGGCAATTGTCAACTGGATGGAGGCTCGTGTGAGAGAGCTCAGAGAAGAGGAAGGCAAAGGACCAAAGATAGCTATGGTCGTTGATGACGAAGATGAAGAACGCATTGTATTATTAGCAGAATTAGGCTTTCAGAAGGATGAGATGGAGGGTGACAAACAGGTTCGACCCTTGGACACTCCAATCCCCGATTACACTCTGCCGGAGGGTTACACAGTTCGGCATGTTGTTATTGAGGAGGATTATAGGGAGTACCGTGAGGTTCAGAAGTCCGTTTTCCGGCACATTGTGGAGATGTCCAAGGCACAGCTACAGCTCTATAGTAGGGCGTCATTCTACAAAGAAGACCTTGACATTGTTGCTGTGGACTCCAAGGGCAGCTTTGCTGCGTTCTGCACTGTCAGAATGGATCCTCTAAGCAAGATTGCAGAGCTTGAGCCAGTCGGAACTCATCCAGACCACAGAAAACTGGGACTCGGGAAAGCTGTGATATGTGAGGGATTGAGGCGTCTTGAGAAATACAACCCATCTGCCATGGTCATCATTGGGGCTGCACCATCTGAGGGGGCTCGCCGGCTATACGAGTCAGTGGGATTTGTTAACGAAGGGACCCTACACTATTGGGTCAGGAAATTGGTACCATCAACCTAAGCCACACTAACTCCTTGGCTCTCATGAATTCTGGGATTGGTATCCTTTTTTAGCTCCAACAGACTGCAAAGAGAATCATAGTCCCCAGTATGTCTGAAGGAAGGCCCAGAAGCCTTCGTATGGAAATTGCATTGCAAGATAATCTTCTGGATTCCAGAAGGCTTTGTTCTGAAATGAACCATATGAGTTCGGGAAGAATATCCCCAAGCCTTCAGCAGATTTCATGGCCTTGCTTGCTCCTGAATAGAGTGCAACCATGAGCGTATCATAGACAACTGTTGCCTCTTCAAAGCCATACTCGGTCAGCGTATTCACGAATGTGGGCAGATCGACATATGCCTCCCAGCCGTATTCTGACCATCCCATATTCCCCGCCCCTCGAGCATCTGCAACCATCCCATGATAATCGCCTCTCGTTTCCCCGATGAGGCCATCTTCAAGAACAGCTGCGAGGTTTCCAAGTTGTTCAACTATGAGATCAACATAAGCCATGTCAATCACTGCCATCTGAACAAGTCGGGAAGCAGGCCGCATGGATTCATAATAAGCAATATACTCATCCACCATGATCTTGGATAGATCAAAGGCATCTATCTCGGGATTCGATGTAAGTGTGCCTAAGAGTGCTGCATACGGATAGCCCCAGTTTGGTACATAACCTTCAGTGGCTACTACATAGTCAATCTGAGTCCCTGACCAGACATACTCGTAGACAACCTCAATCATTCCCATCACGCACATGTCAAATGCCATGATGTCAAGCTCGATTCCAGAAAGGGCTCCAGTGATCTCTTGATTTGTAAGATAGTCGTCGGGGTGGTCGTCCCAACAGCAACCCCTGAAGTCATCCCCATGATCCCACATGACAAGCACATAGTGACTTGCACGGAAGTCCTTCATTGTAAACTTGACAAAGGAGCGTAAAGTATCAGGATCACCCATGTTCGCCTCTTCACCATTCAATGAGAACCCTTGAACAATGTTGATCTCATCTGTTCCAACATGGTACAGATTTGCCACGTCATCGTACTTGTCCCACAGGACGACAATGTTAACATCTTTTGTAGATCCGACTGACATCATAGCCGCAATATTCTGATAGCCAAAGTAGTCCAGGTTGTTGTCAGCATCCATATACACCATGAATGTCCAATCAGCCCTTGGTTGGGCTGCAACATGTGATATGGGAAGTGTTGCAGGAATAACCAGTATCACAGCCAGCAGTGACATGATTGTGATGCGATAACTGAATCGGTTAATCATCTCTCATCCTACTCCATTCACGCGTAATGATTTGACCATAGCTACAGATAGGCTGCGATATAACGGTTCTGACCTACGCTTTTTCACATTGCACCTTGGGTAGGCTGCAATTTGCTTTACGATTGACTGATTAGCATGTGGCTCTATCCAAGAACCTGCTAGATGTGATCCTCATGCTCCCTCTTTGGAAGAAGCTCGGCTACTCAATGGGACGTTTTGGTCCGTCATTCCTGATGACCATGATCACCATGACCGTATTCTATGTCTACGGCACTAGGTTTGAGCTCAACTGGTTCCTAAATGGCATCTCCCTCTCTGCTTCGTACATCGTCATTGGCTTGACTCATTGGCTCACAGGCTACTATAGCGACGGACTAGAAACTCGATGGGGCAGGCGCCGCCCGTTCGTTGTCCTTGGCACTCCGGGCATAGTCATCTCAGGCTTCCTGCTCTTCGTCCCCAACTGGTTTCTCAACACGGCTGATGCATCTCTTGAGCTCTTGGTGTTCACCTACTACCTCACCATGCTCTGCCTGTTCAAGTTCTTCTATGCCTTTGTGATGACAGCACACCAATCATGGCTGCCCGAGATCACCGATGAGGAAGAAAGACCCCTAGTTTCCGGACTCTTGAACACGTTCAATTTCACAGCAGACTCGACCGGTGCAATCCTCGGGTTCATGACGCCACTGCTATTCGTTGGAGTCGCCCCGCAGGTGCTCAGTGACACAGGCCTCACCCTCCTGCTGGTCTTCTGCACCATCACCATCTTGTTCATGCTACCATCTATGACCGTCATCAGGGAGAAGCCAGAGATTGTCACAGTCAAACGGAGCCTCATGGAGGAGACCAGGACAGCTGTGGCCAATCGTACCTTTGTCGGATGGACGCTGGCAGTGGGATTCCTCTCCTTCACCTTCATAGCTCTGACTCAGCAGATGGTTGGCTTCATCCAGCAGGTACTGCTTCTGGACACAATACAGACTCTAATCCCCCCCGCTCTGACCATGCTCGGTTCGACACTGGTCTGCTTCTATCTATGGTTGCTTGGCATCCGTCGTCTTGGGAAGAAGAAGTCACTAATGATTGGACTTGTCGTTCTCGCAATCATTACACCTCTGACGCCGTTCCTACAAGGACTTGGGGCCATCGTAGGTTATACGCCAGTGGCAATCATGTTCTTTGCACCCGTAGGCGCAGGAATGGCAATTTACTATCTGATGAGCTACGTGGTCCCAGCGGACATCGCCCAGGTCGATGAGATAGTCACAGGAGAGAGCCGAGCGGGCATATACACGGGATTCATTGGGGTGCCACTGAACATGTTTCAGGCAGTCTCAGCTGCGCTCCTGGGAGCATTCATGGAGTTGTCTGTCATCCTGACGGGAAATGAGCTCTGGGGTCTCATGTGGTGGGGACCAGTTTTTGCACCATTCCTCATTATTGCTGCGTTCATTCTACGCTACATCGACATTGATCCAGACTTCGATAAGATTGGAGCCACCCAAATGGAGGACCTGATTGAATGAGCAAGGACTTCATTCCTGGGGCAGAGCCCCTCTATATCGAAGGTAATGAGAAAGGTTGTCTACTGCTCCATGGTGGGGGAGGAGGTACTGCCTGGGACCTGAAGGAGTTCGCAAATGCCCTGCATAGCAAGACTGGCATGACAGTGTGGTTGCCATCGCTGACAGGATATGGGACGAGGCCGGAGGCCCTCTATGGGGTCACGTTCGACGACTGGCTCTCAGATGCACATGACGGCCTCGACAGGCTACTAGAAAACTGTGAGTATGTATGTGTTGTGGGTCACAGTGCTGGTGGCCTCGTTTCATTGATTCTGGCATCCGAGAGAGAAGAGGTCAGTTCCTTAGTGACATGGGCGGCTCCGTATGGGGTACGCAGTCGCCTTCTGCTTCTCCTTCCGGTGATTAGTAGGATTCCCCTCCTTCGGCGTGCAATACCAGAGAAACATCCTACTGGAATACCCAACTGGCTAAAGGAACAGGGATGGCTCGGCTATGATTGGATTCCTCCGTCAATTGGGCTCACTGTGCTTGACGGAATGAAGCGCCTGAGGAAATCGCTTGGAAAAATCACTTGTCCAGTCCTAATCATTCAGGGATCAAGGGATGATGCGGTGACCGAAGAAAGTCCGAAAAGAATCTATGAAAGCTTGACTTCGGAAAAGAAGAGCATCTGGGTAATTGAGGGCGCTGGACATGCAATGATGAATGACGAGAAGCACAAGGAAGGCCTCTTCAATCGGACAATAGCATTTCTCAGCGAATGACTGATTAGAGCCAGAGATTCTAAGTTCAAGATAATGTCTCGCCTAGAGTTTGTGGTCGGA
>JASFEL010000086.1:0-5272 GCA_050124855.1 Candidatus Thorarchaeota archaeon
ATGAGAAATGCCATGGCGACAAATGTAGCTGCCGAAGCAATTCGAAGTATCCACGTAGTGACCTTCAGAACAATGCCACCCCCCTCTGCTTTGCCTGTTCGTAGGTCTTGATAATAGTAGGAAGGAAGTCCTCAGGGCCTACATTCATCACGCTAATGCCAAATCTTGCAAGCGCACGTGCGATTTTCCTTCGGCGCTCCCATAGCTCTTCTGAAACGGCTTCTGCAAGAACCTTCTCCACTGGCCCAAACTGTCCCACAGGTGCTTCAAACCAAGGTCCGAACGGACTGATGACCATCGCCTTGTGGCCATTTGCAACAAGGGTCTTCATGGCGTTGAGTAACGGGGCAGGACTCTCCTCGAGATCTGTCAACCATATGACAAGGGTGCGTTTCCTTGTCTGTTCGATAACATGCGTAATCGCAGATTCGTAATCACTCCAGCCTCTTGGCTCTGCCATCGCGAGGGATTCTAGGACATCATACATGTGGTTCGGATGAGTGCTCGGTGGTACGTATGAATGCACAACCTCACTAAATACGCATGTCCCTACCAAGTCTTTTCGCTCCATGCCCAGATGCGTAAGAAGTACAGCAGCACGGATGGCATATTCCAGCTTGGTGTTCTCCGGATAGCCATTCCCCATGCTTCCACTAGTATCCACCATACACATAATCTGGACATTCTTCTCTTGCTCGTACTGCTTGATTACCATGTCACCACGCTTTGCACTGACCTTCCAGTCAATCAGTCTGAAAGAATCCCCGGGCACATATTCACGAAATCCTGTGAAATCTGTCCCCATCCCTACAATCTTCGTGCGGTGAGAACCAAACATGAGACCCAGTTGTCTCTGTTTTCCAATAGCATCCAAACGCCGGACATCCTTCCATGTCGGATAGACCAGAATCTCGGTCTCGGCTTTGAGAGACCGCTTATAGTAGTGTAATCCGAGGCGATCGCGCATTATGACCTCGGTTGGGCCTATGTAGTATCGGCCACGCATTCTTGCCTGCAGAATGTAGGAGAACGTGATGCTGCTTCCCGGCTCTATTCGGCTTGCAATGAAGTTCTCGCCTATTGCGAGAATCCATGTTTCTGGATATTGATCATGCACCTCGATGAAGTCAAAGTGCCTTCGCGAGGTATTTCTGATTGTGACTCTGACACGAAGAAAATCACCCGAGAACAGCTTGACCTTGTCGACTTGACGGTCAACCTCTATTCCTGCGATATTGGCGGTCAGCGCAAAGAAGGGTAGGGAAACAACGAGCCCTACGATGAGATATACACCTAATGTTGTGAGATAGAAGTTTCCTCCTAAGGCAAATCCACTAGTGAGGAATAGTACCGCTGCAAAGATTACCACAAAGCCTCTCTGCGTGATCACAGTTATTCTTCTCCGCGCTTACACCGCTTAAATCGGGTTATCGAGGACAGTCAACTTCTCCAAGTATCTTTGAAACCAGTCGTTCTACAGACAGTCCCTCAAGCTCAGCTTCGGGTTTCAGGACCAATCGATGGTTCAGGCATTGGACTGTCAGCTTCCGAACATCTTCAGGAACCACATAGTCTCGACCTTCCATTGCAGCCCGAGTCTTTGATGCACTCATGAGGACCAGTGATGCACGAGGCGACCCGCCGAGGAGAATTTGAGGATCATTTCTTGTCCGGATGATGATGTCACGGATATAGTTGATAATGTCCTCCTCGATGTACACGGTCTTGCATGCATTCTGCATTCGTGCAATGGTTGTAGGATCAGCAAGGATTTGAAGGTCTGTGGCTTCACCTATGTGCTTCCTTCGAATGACCTCTGCCTCTTCGGTATCGGTAGGATAGTCCAAAAGCAGCCTAAACATGAACCTGTCAAGCTGAGCCTCGGGAAGAGGATAGGTTCCTTCCTGTTCTACAGGGTTCTGTGTCGCAATAATCAAGAAGGGTCTGGGAAGTTTCCTTGTGACACCTTCTATCGAGACCTGTCGCTCCTCCATCACCTCGAGCAAAGCACTCTGAGACTTGGGAGGACACCGATTGATCTCGTCTGCAAGCACCAGATTCGAGAATACTGGACCCTTTCGGTACCAGAACTCTCCTGTTCTCTGATTGAACACATTACTACCCAACAGGTCTGCTGGGAGTGTGTCAACCGTGAGTTGTATTCTCTTAAACGCACAACCTAGAATGGACGCGAATGTTCGAGCCATGTAGGTCTTAGCCAGACCAGGTACGCCCTCCAGCACAACATGTCCGTTTGAAAGGAATGCGACGAGCACGTCATGGAGAATATCCTCCTTGCCGACGATGATCCTTCCACACTCACGAATGATATCTGAGCTGAGGGAATTGACCTCATCGATGCTCATCGGCTGAAGCACTTCAGCTGGTTCGGCGCCGGTTGCTTCTTCTGTTGTCATTTTTCTTCTACCTCACATTTCACTTAGTTTCGACTAATTTGGTCTGAATATCACGAATTATGAAGAAGAGCGACATCATCTCGTTCTCCTTCACTTTCATTCCAGGATTAGAGGCAATCTCCTCAAGCCTGGCAATTATCTTGTTGAAATTATCTAAGCTGAGGCTTGGGTCCTTGTATCGCAAGAGTTCGAAGACCTTCTTTGCATCAAACTCTCGCCATTGATACTTCTTCACCAAGGCTCTTCTCAGCTTACGGTATAGCATTTTCACAACTCGCCCATAGTTACCCTCACTACGATAATACGACATTCTTTCGCTGAAGTACGTCTGACCTCTTCGCAGAAACACATCAGATACGCTCTTTACTTCGGGTTTCTTGGGATCGGGCAGGTATTTACGAATACCCAGTACTGTGACTAGGGGATAAAGTGGAGCAAGTATAGGCATGCCAGACAGCCACAATGCTCTTCCAAGATAGAGTCCAAAGAAGAACTCAGGCGAGGTCCATGGTACCTCTAGTAGATTCTCACAGAACACAATAGGCCTGTTTTCATCGGTGTCACCGCGTGCAAGCCAGTTGATTATGTTCATTCCGAACCGCAAATTGCCTCCAAAGTCCTCAACCATGTCATTGATGAATATGCTTGGATCGCTCACTGCAACCAGACGGCCTGCACCTGGGGCAAGCATGTCACCTAAGTCAATAGCACCTGCAACTGGTAAGATGCCGGCCCATTCATCTTCGTCAGGCCAAGCCTCATGTGTTTCAATTGAAGTGAGATTCTTCTCACACCACGCGCGTTGTGTTGTCCATGCAAATCCCATATATCCCATGAGGCTGGTAGGGGTAAGAACTGAGGCATAATTCAGATGTAGAGAACCAACACCCTGAGTCAGAATAGAGCCGTAGCTGGTAATACTATGGAAGTCAGTCACAATTGGAAGGAGTGGGTTCGGACCGTACGAGTCCAGGTCATAGAGAACTCCCGATGGGAAGTTTAGTAATCCTGTAAGGTTGAAGGCGCCCTGCGGCATAGCTCCTTGAAGAAGGAGATTGAGAATAGCAAATGAGCTGTTTGCCGTGCCAAAGTCATCGGCAATTAGTACTCCGCCTCCTGAAGTCAGGTGCTGAAATATCACTAATATTGTATCTACGCTGAAGTCCACAACAGGACCCGTAATCACCAGTGTTGCATTCCCTTCATAACGTCCAAGAGTGCTCATAGATGACTGGATTGTCTTCACCGTATACCCAGCACCCTCAATGGCACCACGGTATAAGCTGAGGCCATCAAATTCCTCGTTGTAGATGCTGAAGTCGTGCTGGTAAGTTGCCTCTACATTGAATACACTTGTTCCTATCAGAACACCGACTGGTGCCCAGCTTAGGATGAAGAGGATTACTTGCACGTATTCTTTCCAGCCCATCAGTCACACCTAGTACTATTCTGGCATTGCTCTTCCTTCAATTCGCGGATATAGATCGCTGAATGTCTTGATTGCTAGCTCGTAACGTTCCCGTGTAATCACATGGTTCGAGAAACGAGCCTCTTCATAGGATTTTATGAAGTCACCAACAGCCACACCATCTAGCGGAATCACCTTCAACACGCGTTCTAAGAACTCGCGTGCAGTTTCAGACTGGGACCGTTCGGAGCCAGTCTTCATGCCGCACATCTGTTCGAAGGTACGATATGCTAGAGTTATAGCTGCATTATACTTTCCAGCATCTGCAAGCTTCTTGATGTTACGGAGTTTTGCCGGAATGTCAACACTTGCGACCTTCGGCGTTCCTCCGCGGAAGAGCTTTCCAATGGATTCTCTAAAGCCCATATTTCATCACCTTCTATTCTGTCGTTGGTATCGCGTCAATTCGCGGGTAAAGATCTGTAAACACGCGCATTGCACCATCATAGGTCTCCTCTGTTATCTCATGATGCGAGAAGCGCGCTTCCTCGTAAGCTTGAAGCAGCTCATTAACTGAAGATCTGTCTAATGGAATCTCCTTAAGAATTCGTGTTGCATAGTCTCTTGCCGTTTCTGAATGGCGTCGAGCTAGTCCGGTCTTGGACCCGCACATATCCTCAAAAGTGTGATAGGTCAAGGATATCGCAGCAGCGTACTTGCCATCATCAGCAAGCTTCTTGATGCTCCTCAGCTTGCTAGCCAGGTCTCTTGCCACTGAAACAAATACACCCTTGCCAAATCCTCTGACGAAGTAGAGGTATAGGAGAAGGACCACAATAGCAGCAGCCATCGCGCCTAACGGAAGGAGCAGATCTAAGGCATTCGGAAATCCAGTTCCTGGTGGTTGAATGCGAATTGTTATTGAATCAGAAATCACATCTGGGACGCCAGTAGTCAATGAAACAAGAGTTACTGTGACCCCGATGGTGCTTTGTTGGGCTATTGCAGCCTGACGGACACTGACAACACCGTTCTGCTGTGTACTTACAAGATGGACTGTCCCGTTAATATTGAATTCTGTATTGCGGATTCGAATTGGTATACCGAAATTATCTCTGAACGCCACTGTGATAGAGAATGGAGTTGCAAGATTAACCTGTGATGGTGTTCCCCCGAAATCAAACACTACTTCCGTAAAGATGTGAACTGTTCTGGATGCAATTCCAGTGGAGCCTAGAATGTAGTTTGCGTCATTCCCGTAACATTCGACAACTAGTTCATATAGACCACTGGTAGGCCAATCGGCCGGAATTGCTATCTGAATGTCGTTCCAATCACCCGGGGCCATGCCTCTCTGGAAGAGAAATGTAGTGTTGAGATAGACCCGGATGGTCGTAACGTCTTCTTGAAAGCCATCATCATCCTCGAGTCGAGCGGTGAATGTGAA
>JASFEL010000087.1:0-5271 GCA_050124855.1 Candidatus Thorarchaeota archaeon
CAAAAGGAGTTTCATGAAAGAGGGTATCGGGTCAATGTCAAAAACTAAATCAGTTAAACATGAGTACCCTAGATTATCTGTGGTGTGGGCTGACCACTTCATACATAATGGGGACCATGATATAGCAGATGTTATCAAAGAGGCTAAGCCAGTATACGGTGAATACACTGGATACTGTGTATATGAGAATAAACAAATCTTAGTCCTTTGTAGTAATATCTGGGAGGATGGCACCGTTAGTGACCCAATGTTTATTATGAAACGAGCTATTAAAGAGAGGCTAGTGGATGAATGATATCTTTCGTAATAGTATTGCACGTAACACCTTTCACAATAAGTATGCTCAGGGCCCAGATGATACGTGGGATAACCTAGCTCGACGACTTGTGGATGATGTGTGTGGGACTATGGGTGGTACTGCACACCCAATCCTCTCAAAGAGTGAGAGGGATTTCCTAGAGAAGATTATTAAGGAGATGAAGTTTATCCCCGGTGGACGCTATCTGTATTATGCAGGTAGACCTCTCCACTTTTGGAATAACTGCTACCTCCTTAAGGCCGAGGAGGATACCCGTGAGGAGTGGGCAGAACTTACGAAAAGGGTTATGTCGGCTCTTATGTCTGGTGGAGGCATTGGTGTTGACTATTCCATACTTCGCCCTAGCGGTCATACTCTATCGCGTACTGGAGGCCTCTCTTCAGGCCCCATACCTTTGATGATGGCTGTTAATGAGGTAGGTAGGAATGTAATGCAGGGTGGCTCACGTCGCTCTGCAATATATGCCTCCCTCTCATGGCAACACGGGGACATTATGGAGTTTATCCATGCTAAGGATTGGTCCCACATGCCCCTAGGAGATGCTGTAAAACCAGATGGAACCCCATATACCCATTGGGATGCTAAGCAGGTTAACTTTAATCATCACGCACCATTAGATATGACAAACATATCTGTTAATTATGATGATGAATGGTTAAAGGAACCAATGACAAATGTCTTTATGGAGAACTGTCGCCAAGCTATGATGACAGGTGAGCCGGGTTTCTCTTTTAACTTCGGAGAGAAGAGTAATGAGACACTACGTAATGCCTGTACTGAGGTTACATCAGAGGATGATAGCGACGTTTGTAATCTTGGGAGTATCAATCTCGGCAATATTGAGACTCTGGAAGAACTCTCAGATATCGTTAAGGTCGCATCAAAGTTCCTTGTCTGTGGGACCGTCAGGGCAGATTTACCGTACGATAAAGTTTATCAAGTACGGGAAAAGAACCGTCGTCTTGGACTTGGACTTATGGGTCTCCATGAGTGGCTCTTAAAAAGAGGAGAAGCGTATGAAGTTACCCCGGAGCTTCACAAATGGCTTGGAGTATATAAGGAAGAATCGGAAAAGGCTGCTAATGAACACTGTGATAGGCTCTACCTTTCTCAGCCTGTTGCTTATCGTTCTATTGCCCCCACTGGTTCCATCGGAATTCTGGCTGGTACTACTACTGGGATTGAACCTTTATATGCTGTGGCTTATAAGAGAAGATATCTAACTGATGGGACAAGATGGAAATACGAATACGTAGTAGATAGTACTGCGGAACTTCTAATCCAAGAGTACGACCTAGTTCCTGAGAGCATAGAGACATCAACATCATTGGCAGGTGATTATGAAAGAAGAATCAAATTCCAAGCAGACATACAAGATTACGTTGACATGTCAATTAGCTCCACGATTAATCTCCCAGCTTGGGGACACAAGGAAAACAGAGAGGATAAGGTGGAATCTTTTGCAACATGCCTTGTTAAGTACGCACCAAGGCTCCGAGGATTTACATGTTATCCAGATGGAAGTCGAGGAGGTCAACCCTTGACAATAATGTCTTATGAGGAAGCAATAAAACACAAAGGCGTAGTCTTTGAGGAGAATGATATATGTACGATAAGCGGAAAGGGTGGAACATGCGGAGCATAATAGTATTTACTAATCTACTCTTCTTTGGTCTTGGGGGTCTTACTGCTTCCTTCTTTCACCATAAGAGTTCAGAGGAGATAGCACAGCCTACACCCTTAGTTCAACAACTGGCGCACCATGAGGGTTTTAGCTCTACTGTGTACCTCGATAGGACTGGTAAGAGACACATAGGGTATGGTAGAAACCTTGATGATGTAGGTATCAGTGAGGAAGAGGCAGAGTATCTCCTTAAGAAGGATATTGAACGTTCACGTTCTAGTCTGACAAATACGTATACGTGGTTTGCAGAGTTGGACAGTGTACGTCAGGATGCTCTAGTCAATATGGTATATAATATGGGTATGGGTTCATTCAGTCAGTTCAGACGTATGCACTTTAACTTGGCCCGACATTTATATACAGGTGCAGCTTATGAGGCAATAGATAGTAGGTGGGCACGTCAAGTAGGTAAGAGGGCTTTTGATGTAGCCTTCATGTTAGAAACAGGTAAGTATCCTGTACAACGAAAGGTGAGAAACTATGGCAATACCAGTAGAAATAATCACAGCATTGGGAGGAGTACTGATAGGTGGCGTCTTGAAGCTCTGGGGGATGAAGCAACAGGCTCAGGTGGAACAAAACAGGTTCTTCTATCAGATGTCCAACCTAAAGGAAGAGTCGTTCCAAGCAGCTCGAGCGATAAAGGACAAACACACTCAATGGACCCGAAGGATAATCGCCCTAACGGCTGTGTTTTCCATTATCCTATTACCAAAACTCGCGGCCATCTTTTCGGATATAACAGTTACAGTTGGATGGACGGAGATAGAAAGTGGGTTCCTCTTTTTTACCGACGACAAGGAAACCTTACGTTGGAGAGAGTTAAGTGGTCTTGTTATAACACCGCTTGATACACACTTCTGTTCCCTGATTGCTGGTATGTACTTTGGTGGTAGTCTTGTAGGACATAATAAATAAGTAGGCAATAAAAAAGCCCCCTTAATTGGGGGCTTCTTAAAGTACCCTAGGGTACTTACAGGTTTCTTACCGTTCTGGTGCGTATTCTTGAGGAGGCTCTTCTTGCATAAACTTCTCCTCAATATCCTTCATGATAGTCTCTAAATCAAACCCATTCTCCTTAGCTAGGTTTAAAATATCTTCATCCTGCTTCTTATTGTAGGCCTTAAAAAAGAGGCCTGTGTGCTTGGATGCAAGAGCTGACGCAGAGAATTCCCTACCACTCTTAATTAATTCCTCTAGGATAGTCTTCTTTGTGGCATCTCCTAACCTATCATAGGATGGTGAGGTTATGATTGGTTTAATTATCCGAGAGGCATAGAAGCCACGATAACCATTTAACAAATTATCAGTCCTCTTATCCCCACTACGAGCATAAACACCCCTCTTATCTATCCCTAATCTATCAACTTCCCTCTCAATCTTCTGTTTATGTTTTAATGTTAACCCCATAGCTTGAGTGAATAAGGGCTTACCTAATCCTTCCTCTCCAAAGATACCCTTGAAGTATCTCTCTAGGGATGCATCATAAGCTAATTGGTCATGTATATTATCTAAGGTAAAACCCTCCCTCTTAGCCTCTGGTATATTACCCTCATTGAATGGGTTATATCCTGGGGGTAAGTCCATAGAGGGGCCTGAGATATTATTATAGAATGGTGAGAGAATACCATTTTGACGTACATCACGTTGTATGGCAACATTAGGGTCTATCTCTGTAGCAATATCCTTAAACTGTTTTAAGGGTACAGAGAAGGAACCAAGATATTGTGCTGCGACGTTATGGAATACCCTGTTAACATCCTCAGCATTTCTAGCTCGGAATAAATCAAAGAACTCCACACCACTACCTGCTACTCGGTTCAACCCTATGAGTTGCTGAAATAAATCTCTAGGAGGAATCCTATCAAATGGGTCCTTTCCTTTTAGGATAGAATCTATTCCATGCATAACAAAGAGCCCTGAGGTTAATGGGGCATCCCCTCTAACATCAGTAACTAATGAGGTTCCATCAGCATTAGGACGTACATTTCCTGCCTTGTCTTCCCTTTCAATCCAATCATTAACATCTGCTAATTGAACCTTATCGAGGGCAGCCATCCAATCTGTAGGGATATTTAACTCAAACCATCTCTCACCACTTCCGAAGTTTTGATATAGTTGCCATAAGGAATACCACATACCAGCACCAATAGCAGTACGTGAACCTATCTTAGATAGTTCATCTACATTTCCTTTAATTAGGTGGCGAACAGTATCCGGTTTCATCCATCCAATAGGAGAGAATTCATAGAAGAATGGGAGAGCGTTGGCGAAGTGGAACCGTGGGAATGGATTGATAATTGTTAATAAGGGATTTTGTGACCAATGCTTAACAAGTCCCTTCGCAAAGGAACTCTTCGGGGATTGTGCAAAGGTCATCTCCAAGGTGTGATTAATAATCTCATCAATCTTATCATCACCAAGTAGAGCTATATTCTTTGCGTTAAAGCTTTTACCCTCTCTTTTCAAAAACTGTCGTGCCTTTGCCTCGAAAGCTGCTCTTCGGAAGAACATCTCTTGTGACCTATTCCAGAAGTTGGCAAAGTCTAGGACACCATCCCATTTATTACCTTGACGGTAGACCTCCAACATCGTAGCACTATTTAATCGGGCCTTAGCCCATTGACCCTCTAAACTATTTAAGAACCTTACTAACTCTTTCTGACTCTTACTCCCAAACTTACTAGCAAAGGGCAACTGTCTAATTCCTGCTGATATGTTTGAAGATACAGTCGCTAATTCTCCGTATATGGATAATGGTTTCTTAGCAGGTATCCCTAATATCTTCTTACCACCATAGATAGTATTATTCAGTGCTCCCCTTAAGGTAGCCTGAAATAGTTCATCAACATCCCCAATGACGGCACGTAAGCTTTGAGTCCTCCAGTTACGGATGGCTGTCTTCCACTGAGTTACTAAGAGAGCCCTTCGAGTATTCTCGACGTGTCTAGTGACGTGCGAGATTAATGAGGAGACATCTCCCTTATCAATCCATTTCTCGAATTCACCCCTCATCCCCCTTAGGTGACTCACACTATCTGGGTCTAAGGCCTTAAGTAATCTCCTACTTAGATGTGACATAGTAGCTAAGTTCTTACCAGAGGTAGACATAGTCTTTAACCACTGATTTCCAAACTCACCCTCAGTCAACCCATACTTAGCTAATACAGGTCTAATAGACTCAATATTAATCTCACCTAATAGGATACTTTTATTAAGCTTTCGATATAGCCTCTCGGTATTATCTAGGAGTTCCTTAGCTAGGATG
>JASFEL010000088.1:0-5262 GCA_050124855.1 Candidatus Thorarchaeota archaeon
AACTGCTACAGGACTCTTGAGGGCAGTTTCATCAAGGTCAATAAAGCGCCTCGTATACATGTTCATCCTTCCTATGGTGTATTGCTTCATGTCAAACGCATTAAGTCCTATCGGTATTGGAATTACAGCCTATAGAAAGCCAAAGCATTCCTCGTTGTTGCTTCAGCAACATCTTCCATGGGCAATTCCAGCAAATCAGCTAATGATTTGCAGCCCAATGCTAGATTTGCTGGCTCATTCCTCTTGTCTGTAGGAGAGAGGTAAGGACCATCCGTTTCCAAGAGGATTTGGTCCAATGGCATAATCTTCGCCGCTTCAGATCTACTCCTGTATTTTGCAAAGTTGGCAGGGAGAGTTATGCTCCAGCCGTTGTCAGCTATTCTTCTCGTAGTTTCTCTGGGACCATCATAGCAATGCATTAACACTCCATTCACTGCATCCTTCTCCAGAATCTCGGTTGCCTGAGACTCAGCCTTCCGTGAATGAATGACCAGTGGTAATTCGAGTTCATTTGCAAGATTTATGAAGAGTCTAAATAGCGGTTCCTGAGCCTTCCTTTGATTCGCATCCGTCACCCAATGATAGTCAAGGCCCACTTCGCCAACAGCAACTATGCCCTCAGAATACTTGCGGATTAGTGAGATTATCTTCTGCGCCTCATCTTCTGTCAGTCTTGATGCTTGACATCCAGCAGTATGGTGAATGTATCCTTGATGTTTTTCTACAATACCGAGTGTCCTTCTGAATGATCCGGGTCCTATGGAGGAGGTCACCATTCCAATAAGGCCGGCTTTCTTCGCTCTTTCTATGACTTGCTCACGGTCATTCTTGAAGTGTTTCATGTCAATGTGAGTATGTGCATCGAATAAGCGCATTTTCCCAAGTTTGCTCCTTTCTTTCAAGCCCGTACTAGATTCTTTTTAATCGTGGCCATAAATCCTGCCATTGGGGACAACCGATGTCTGATGACGTCCACGAGCGACTAAAGGAGAAAACTCTACAGATTGCACAACTCCAGCACCAACTAGGAGTTCTGCAAGCTCAGCTTGAAGGAACACAGCGTCGAGCTGGAGAATCTAGCACCAAGATTGTCGCTCTTGAGAGTCTTATGGCTGAGAAGGACTCTGAAAATCATATGTTGCGTGCAGAATTGGGACGCACAAAGGGAGCCTTGGACTCAATGGGCAAGGAGATTCAAGGCATACGAGCGGAACAGACTCAGCAAATGGCAAGAGCCAAACCTGCAGGTGATGACTATTCTCTCAAGGAACAGCTTTCTGACGCCTTGCGGCAAATCGAATTGCTTAAGGAAGACATCAAGTCCCTATCAGAAGCAGCATCAGCCTTGCTCAAAGATGAGCCTGGCGCTAGAGACCATCTTCGAGATGCAGTCATGCTTGTTGGAGACCCGAGATTCAAGATTCTCAATACTGTGCTGGAGAAGAGAACTGTAAGAATAGAGGAGCTTGCTTCCAGTCTGCTCATTGATGTCACGCAGGCACTAGCCATTGTGGATGAACTACAAGCAGCAGGTGAGATCGAGATTCGAGATGGCAACACTGTAATTCCTGGTGAGAAGTATCGAGTGGCTAAAATCCCTGTTGATGATTGGAAGTCTTGGGATCCCCCAGATATCTTCGATTCGCTGGAGGACATAGTTGGAAAAACAGAGGGGCATGAGTCTATCGCAAAGGCGATTGAAGCCGCGGTAGATATCCTTGAGCAGAAACTCGCCCGTGGTGGGGCTTTGGTCTTTCAAATGAGAAAGACAGCGGAAATGTGGAAAAAGGGCGACAACAATGTTGAGGAACTTCGGTACACTGTCCGAGAATGGAAAGCACGTGCACTGTCTCTCAGCTAGTCCTCAGAGCCCTTCTTAATAGCCTCCTTGACATAAGCTCCAAAATCGGAGGTCTCGCCATCGCGTTGAATTCGGATTTTCGTTTCCTCTCCTTTGACTTGACGCTCAATGTACCTTACATCCAACTGGCTCATAAGTTGTCTATAGCCTCTGTAGACAATTAGATACAGGATGACTTCTTCCACTTGTCTACCAACGCCTTGATTGCTGGTCTTCAGTTCGTTAAGATATGATAATGCATCCGGTGCAAGAAACCTCTGAAGGAGCTTTGCACGTTCAGCGCCAACCTTCTCTTCCTGTTCACGCGCAGCTTGTATTTGCTTCTCGCGTTTAATCATCCTAGCCATCTTCTTTCGTCGGATGATTGCTAGGTCGGGATCGTCGTCAGTCAGAGTATAAACCTCAGCTCCAGAGCCGGAATGAAGAGCAGTTAAGCCTAACGATACAACTAGAAGTGCTTTTTAGGCTTGATTCTGAATAGACGATAGGATAGAAGCATATGAAATTGCGAGGTTTGCACTAATTGACAGCACAAGAAGTATGCAAATGGCTTGCTGATTCAAAGACAGGCAACAGGTGTAGATTGAGGAATGTGTCACTTCCCAGGGGGGAAGTGGCTGCCAAATGCACAAAATCAGATCTAGCAGTGATATGTGTTGACGCCTATTCCGCCCTGTCCAAGGGTCTTGAAACATTGAAGGCCAGCAGTACTGATTCATTCCTTTGGCTGATAGAATCAGCAAATCAATTCGAGAACCTCGGAGAAACTGACAATGCAATTATGGCAACGGTTAAAGCTATTGACTTTGCTACAAAGATGAATCTGATTGAGAGAGGATACGAGATCTTTAGGTATGCAAGAAATATGCTCGAAAATGGCCGAACCAAGAAAGATCCATCTCTTGCAAGTCCAATGATTAAGCAAACCCTAGTAAAGAGTGGCCAGAAGCTTATTGAGGAATCAAGGAAAATTGCCATAGGTTCTCCAGTGGCGGACGTGCAGGCTGAACTGAAAGCCAGCATACTTAGTGGAGTAAGTCTGAAAAAGACTGAGGAAGCTATGCAGGAGGAAGAGAAAGACAAGCTTGTAATCAGCCACGGCAGGTCTCTTTATGAGAAGAAGGCCTCAGAATATAGGGAAGGAGCTGACACCTATTTGGCCTCTGGAATGACACAGAATGCTATCACATTCTCGTGCTTGGGAGCTCTTTCGGATCTTATGCTGGGAAAACCCAAGGACGGCTTATTGTACCTAACAGAGTTCACTGAGCAATCGGGGATAAAGGAAGAGTTCAACAGCCACCCCTGTTTTCAGTGGACTAGGCTGGTCTTCAAGGGTCTGATTAGCAGAGACACTGACGCGCTTTTGGAGGCTACCAAAGTATTCCTTAGTATTCCTTGGAGCTTCAAGGATGACCACGAGTTCGCTCGAAGGGCAATGGAATCTGTCGAACGAAGGATTACTCAGTGATCCGCATTCTGGCAATGAAGAATCCGTTTGAGTTTTGTCTATGAGGAAAGAGTCGGATCACTTTGTCAGAGCATTCAAATTCAGAATAGCCCGGAGATCCCTTGTATGGAATCTCCATTAAATCGAATTGATGACGAGTCATTGCAGAGTCAATTTGTGATTCGCCTTCATGAGGCAGAAGAGAACACGTCGCAAAGACCACTTCCGTACCTGGCTTATCAGAGTAGGCATATAATATTCCATCAAGGATTTTATTCTGAATGGACATAATACTCATGAGCATGTCCTTATTGAGCCGCCATTTGAAGGATGGATGACTGCGAAGAATCCCTGTTGATGTGCATGGAGCATCGATGAGGATCTTATCTGCATCAGACACAGGTGCAGTCACGGCATCAGCCACTGCAAATGATACACCATCACAACCCAAAGATGACCAACGTTGTTTTGTCTGTTCAAGTCGATCTGCATTGATATCGGTGGCAATGAGTTGTCCTTCTGCATTCATGAGCTCCCAGATGAGATGAGTCTTCATCCCTGGAGCAGCACAGGCATCCCAAATCTTCAATCCGGGTCTAGGTGTCAGAGCATGTCCAACAGCAACACTACCCTTATCCTGAATGATCACTCTACCATCCTTGAATTCATCGGAACCGAAGAGAGAACGAATACCGCCAACGACTCTGAAGAGGTCAGTACATTTACCCTCCTCCTCTAATACAACACCGCATTTCTTCAGGTGAGGAATGACCTCATCATGCGTTTCTAGTAGCTTGTTCACTCTCAGAAAGTAGTCTCTGGGTCCATTGTTTCGTCGCATCAGTTCTACTGCTTCATCTCGTCCAAGATGTTCAGAAAGAGTTTCAACCAAGAATGTAGGATGCGACTCCTTGATTCCTATTGCATTGGAATATTCTAGATTCCTAGTCCTCTTATCCAAGTCAAGTTTCACAGCTTGGTTTGCATTGTCTGAAAGACCAGATGAATTGAGACTATTGACAATTGAACTACTTAGGGGAGTCTTTGCCCAGCGCAGCTCATAGATAGCAAGTCGGAGAAGACTCTGGTCAGGGACACTAAGATCGGAGAGGTTCCTCTTACCTAAGGCACGAACAGCAATGTAGTTGATGGTGTTCAGATATCGGATAACTCCAAGAACGCGGGATTGAATATAGCCTCGGACCTCCACATCCAATGAATCATCCAAATCATTCATTCGCAGCAGCTCTCGTATTGTTTTGGATGTGGTTCTATATTCTGTCAATAGAGCGAGAATCTGTTTTACTGCGACTGTACTTACCGACTCTGTGTTGATTTCTAAGCACATCTCCTTCGTAGGGAAAATATCAAGGCGGCTTCTATCCAAAAGATGGAGATTAGGATTCCTATAGCCCTAGGTAAAGAGCACGCTCGGAGGAGAAGTGCTTAAATCTGCCTAGTCTTGGCCAGAGCAATAACTGGGATCTATATGCTCCCTTTAAATACAGGACGGCAATCGACATGCAGATGTTTGGTCATCTTATCAAGGGTGAGATTGTACAATCAGACAACGGAAGGACTGCAATCTTTCCGGATATGAACCGAGTTATAGCAGACCCACGAATTCTCTATGCAATGGCCATGAAGGAACAAGGGTCTCTAGTACGCTTTGCAGCTCGATACTTCAGTGGAGTACTTCCAGAAAAGACACCAGAGATAAGACTCCTAAAAGACTACATCCGAACGCATGGGCATCCTTCTGCAACAAAGGATGAGATAGAAGAAATACAGTTTGCGAAATATACTATTGGAGGGGAGCGTGAGACTGCTAGAGCATGTGATGAGGCGCATAGGATTCGGAGATTTATGCATAGAGAACTCGACAGCCAAGGAGAGGGGATTTCTCTACAGGAAAGAGCAGAGACCCTCATCCACATAGGTGAAGCGCTCT
>JASFEL010000089.1:0-5247 GCA_050124855.1 Candidatus Thorarchaeota archaeon
CTCGTTCATGCGCCCAAATCAGAGAAGAAAGAGCGGGGGCGGGTGCCCCTCGAGCGCCTTTGAACACCATGGCCCGGCCCCTTTGTACCTCCTGCTAGTCCCTAAGCTATTAGAGGATGCTGGCATGATTCTTGCTATAGCACATATCGTGCCAACTAGGGGAATTTGTGAGGTTGGCATAAGTCTTGCATAATACACATACCATGCCAGCCTATCTATCCCTAAAGAGATATACAATATATCCCATCAGAGATATGTAAATCCCTGCCTCACAAGACTAATATTGTAACCACTGGGACGGGTGGAGAATGCGCCTTCCTAGTGTAGAGTCTCTACATTTTAAGCTGGCAACATCTTGTTGATACGCTGCTTTCTCCCTGAGACTTGAAGCCGTAAGCGGGTACGTGTGACGCTGGGGCGGGCAAAGGGTTTAGCCTGAGGAAATCCACTTCTTATTGCATAGTGTGAACCCTCGAGGGACTATAGCTTGTTGTTATAGTCCTGTAATATCCACCAATACATATCCAGCCAGTGCCAGAACGCGCTCGCGTTAACTGCTGGTCATGAATGTATTGTCATGGCTTAGGCTATGCTAATACATTTATTCAATCTAACAATTTAGAGGTAAAGATAATGGAAAACACAAAAACCACTGAGATCATGAGCGGTGTGATGCTTGCAGAAGATGAACACGCGGCAAGGGGTAAACTAGCCCAATGGGTAAGACTTCATATACTCGACGGTCATTATGATATTGTCGGTAGTGCATACGGGTACTTAGAGTCTAAGCACGGTAAACGTAAGAACACGAAAGCAGAACAAACACCCTCCACTCCCGCGGATAGCATGAGGGCCTGTATCCACAATGTAACTAGTGCTCTAATAGGCCATGAAAAGTATCACGCTGAGGGCGCACTGAAGCCCGTAAAAGTAGGTGATGAATGGGGACTTGAAGATAAAGGCGTGAAGACTCCCAAGACTGTAAAAGTTGAGAAGGTTTGCGCCAAGTTTGCCAGTCAGTTTAAAACTGAAGAGACTAAAAAGGCTGCATTGATTGCAACGGCCCGCGCTATGGGTATCGAAATCAACTTTTAATTGGCTCTAAGTACTAAGAGGGTTTAGAGATGAAACAAAGATTAATTGATAACCTAAATAAATACTATAATCGGGCTTTTTGGAGTAGAGATACGCTAGCTCAAGCTGTGTTTTTGCAAGAATATCAGGAACAGCGGAGGTTAAGCCATGCAGATGGAGTTAACGTTACTATTGAAGAATGAGAACGGATGTATTTCAGTCACACATACATCCTTCAATGAAGCTGATTTAAAAGAATGGGCTGATAGATATGCAAAGGATATGGGTTGGAATGATGAAGTATTATCAGTAATTATTGAGGAATTTAAGCCATGAAAACTAGACAAGAGTATATTGTTTCGGTGGAGCATTCTACTACTGGTACAATGATGTATACTGTGCGGGGTGTGAGCCGTAAACAGGCCCTTCAGCATGCTATATTGAAATATCCTAATGCTATGATGATTAATGTTCTAGGAGGTGAGTGATGGCCCTAGCATTCTGTTTAATACTGGCAGCCTGTGGATGGGCTGCTCTAACAACTTAGAGGACTACTATCATGAACACACAAGGACACTGGATTGTAATGGTAACTGATAAAGGTGGGTGCCCTTCAATGTGGAGTACTGAGCCTTTCACTAGTGAAGAGCACGCGCAGGAGCTGGCTGATGAATTGGTGACATATCACTGGTATATTTCAGAAGCTTGGGTTGAATATGTGAAGGGAGAGGGGCGATGAGAGTTAAGTGTATTGATGCAAGTAATAACCACGGCACAGGAGATGGCTTGCTAACTGAAGGTAAAGTATACAATGTATTAGGCAGCCACGGTGGCTATTACATAATGATATGTGATGACGGTAAAGAGTACACAAAAGACAAGACAAGATTCGAGAAAGTATCTAACAACTTAGAGGAGAAGTAACCATGATAATACTAAACTACCCAACAAAGAAAGCGTTGAAAGAAAATATTGGACAGCCTTTGAAGTATACAGAGACCAGTATGTTTGAGCCTGAATATAAAGAGACTGGTACGCTTTATGGATGCAATCGACCGCACATGCCGGGATATAAGCGCAAGTTCTATGCAACCATTACTATGAAAGATGGGCTGATTGAGTCAGTCAAATAATCTAACAACTTAGAGCAACCAACAGGAGAAATAAAAATGAACACAACTAAAGTGAACGTAGGACAACGAGTACGCATCATTGACCACGAAGAAGCTGACCTTCATATATTCAAGGTAGGTGAAATAGTAACTATTGAAGAACTAATGGGCAGCGGTGTGTTTGGCTTTAACTATTTAGCAGAAGGTGGTTCAGGTAGAGTTCAATGGATTGATGACCGAGACTTTGAAGTCATTGAATCAGAATACGATGCACGTGACATGAATGTATCACTTCTAACAGTGGAAGATGCGATTCAGAATATCATAAGTGCTTTTGTGTGGGATAAATCGCCTGAAGGACATAGCTACTGGTCAGAGGTAGTATGTAAGCTAGAGGCTATCAAAGAAGCAGCCCGTAATGCTGGCATCAAAGATTAATCTAACAACTTAGAGATAGGAGAAGACTAATGAAGATATGCAGTACCAAAACGAAGCCTGAAGAACGTGAGATTAAGCTCGGCGACGTCTTGAGGTTTAAAAAAACTTCCCGTAAAGAAAAAGAGAAGGGATATGATCTCCGACTAGTATGTAGGGACTCTAACGGTAAGTTAGTTCTTTTCAGTTTAGAGAGTGGAGAAGAATGCTGCTCTACACCTGAGTTCATTTGCCCAGAGAACTATGAAATTGTAGATGGCTGCTTCATAGTTGATGAGTAGAATAAAAGAACTCTGGCTCGAGAAGTTTGAAGAAGCACAAGTAGAGTATGGCATGGATAACGATGCAGCGAGCGTATATGCCAATGAAGAAGTAGCTGACTTGTATGCTTCACGCATCGACCAAGCTATGATACAACGTGAAGATGAACTACTAGATATTGGAGGTACTTATGTTGGTTAAACAACAGATAGCGATATTAGGCGGTGACCTAGGGCGCACTACTAAGATGCCCGGTCACTCTTTCGGCCTGTCAACTGACCATTGTAATGCAGGCACTAAGTTACGCGAGGTATGCGGCAGTGTATGTGAGTCATGCTATGCACGTAGGCTTGAGAAGATACGACCAAGTGTACGCAAAGGCCATGACGCACGTACCGAGGCAGTTATTAAAGCTACTGAATCCAAGGCAGGTATGGAGAATTGGGTCAGTGCTATGGTTGAACGACTGTCTAAGAAATTAGATGGTAGGTTCTTTCGCTGGCATGATAGTGGTGACCTAATTAATGTAGCGCACCTTGATATGATATGCCGGGTGGCTCGTGCCTTACCTGATGTTAGGTTCTGGCTACCTACTAAAGAGAAGAAGATACTGCGCGAGTATACACGTAAACGTCTGCTTCCTATTAACCTAGTAGTACGGGTGAGTAGTGCGATGGTAGATGCACCTCCACTTGAAGGTTACGCATTCACATCGACAGTGCATAAAAATAAAGAGCCATTAGGTCACGTATGCCCTGCGCCTCAGCAAGGGGGTGAGTGTGGTGAGTGTCGTGCGTGCTGGTCGCACGATGTATTTAATGTAAGTTATCATAAACATTAGGAGAAACATAATGGAAACAATTAGCAAAGATAACTTGGTAGCTGTAATCGGTAAAAGAATTCCTAATAGTTTCAAGCCTACCGAATTGACTATCAAAATTGAAAACGAAGAGCAGTTGAAAGAGTTATGGATTATCTTTAACTCTCCCGAAAGTAATTTCGACAATTGTAAAGGCGAGTTTAAAACTACTGACGTCAACACCCACAGATACTGGAGGATGGTTAACCATCTAGCCTACAAGTTTGGTTTAACTGAAAGAGATTCTTATAATTTTACTAACGATTATTCAATCTATTAACTTAGGAGAAATATTATGAGCGAAATAGCTAGGTATATCGATAAAGCAGTCGGGGATGTTTTCGAAGTAGTCTCTAGCACTGTATTTGATGAAGGTTCTATCATCGAATATGAAGGGGATGAGGTCTATAAACTTATTGAGGGCTCTTCTCGCTTTAATAACTCTAAAGAAGGAAAGCCCGGTGCAATTAGTTATGAGTCTGTACTAAAACCATACGTAAAAGGAGAAGGTAATATGAATAATTTTACAACAGAAGACTATGTAAGAATGCAAGAAGCATCCGGCCTCAAGGTGGGCTATGAGGTACGCATCACCCACAAGACACCTACTCGCCATCAAGGGTGGGGTAACTCTTGGGAATGTAGTATGGATAAATATATCGGAAAAACATCTACTATTACTTCAATGGATAGTGATGGGGTTAGGCTGGAAGGATTTAGTTACGGCTGGCCTTTTCAGTCACTTGAGTTGGCAAACAGAACGCCTGTCTACAAGCCAATGACTATTACCCTTGAAACTCTGGAAGACTTCGAGACTATGAAAGCTATCATGCACCTGCACAATAAAGTAAGTGGGAGTTCTTTCTTCGATCTCGAGTGGACTCCTGATTCTCATGAGGTCAAGAAGTTCATGAAAGAAAAGCACGAAGAGTTAGATGCTCATCGCGCAGGCTGGTCTAAATATTAATTAAATCAACAGGTTACCATGCCCTTGTCAGGGTGTGGTATACTCTAATTACTTAGGAGAATGATTATGAAAAACAAATACGGCTATCAAGTAGGTGATTTATTCCGAGTACTTCCTAACAGTAGTACTACTGAGTGGTTCTCGGTAGGAAGTATCATTAAACTGAAAAAAGATGACGGTACTAGCTGTCCTTGGTTTGAACTAGTACAAGGCCAGTCTTATGGGGATTACGATATTTGGGCCTTCGCTTATGAGGATTTAGAGGAAGTCTCTATTCAAGATGAGGTGATTAAAGTAGGCGATATACTACAAGATGATTCTGTAGGCAGAGTAATAATAGTCACTGAAGTACGAGACCTAGAGGAAGGGTTTATAAGTGGTGTAGTTCTAGAGCAAGGGGCTGGTGCTTTCCCAAAAGGATACGTCAGTAACTTATGGAAGATTAAATATCATGCCCCTTTCACAGGAACCTTAACTTTTGGAGAAGACTAATATGATTACAGCGTTCCCAAAAATCTTTCATCTTGGTGCTGATTACA
>JASFEL010000090.1:0-5238 GCA_050124855.1 Candidatus Thorarchaeota archaeon
TCTTCCGGCCCCCAATCATCAGGGTCTGCATAGTAATCTTCTTCGTCGTATGGTTTGTTTTCAATATCACTCATCACCTTCTCCTTAGGCTCGTGCCATGCTTTCCAAAATCTTAAGGCTAGTTTATTAATATTATTTTCGGCTTCTAATGCTTGCATTCTTGTTGGAGATTTCTGCATTAAACCTATTGAAGGGCTTACATCTTCTGCACAAAACTCAAGATGCAACCCGTCAAAAAAATCAACCTCAAATACCATTGATCCATAATTATATCTCATGGATTGGATTAACGTAGGTATATCGTCCTCTTCATCATAAGGTTCACGCTCGTTCATCATCATGCTCCTCTATTAATGCTTCGTTAAGATAGTCAACACACTTCTTGTGGATGTAGTGACGCTTTGCTACAACACCTGTTGCTACAAAAGAGACAGCCTTCTCTACGTCTTTACGGATAATCTCTTCACATATAGAGCAGGTCTTAGGTAACAACAACTCTTCATATCTTATGTCACGCATCAGTCTTCTCCTGATACTTGAATGCACGTAAAGCATTATCTAATTCTTCATAAGCTTTACGCCTCTCTTCAATTTTAGCTTCGAGTTCTCCTACTCTCTCAGTTAGTATCTTTGAAACCACATGAGAACTATAATGCCCCGAGCCCATGAAGCTCAGCAAGTAAGGGTCTCTATTCATCCGTTCTTCATGGGTCTCCTGTTGTACCCAACGAACCAGCATCTTATCAATATGTTCACGCTCCCTACGTTCAAGCTCTTCAATACTATCATAGATAGCACCATTGTACTTGTACTTAATAGGGTTTAGTACATCAATAGTTTTCATTAGAAACCTCCACTAGTTTCATCAGGACTAACACCAAGGAACTCATCCTTATCTTCTTTATCTACCTCAGTCAGTCGGCCTGTATCATGGTCATAGTACAAGTAGTGTGCAATACCTACGATACCAGCGTACCTGTTCTTTAATACACGCACTCGTGTCAGGTTAGCTTCCTTAGGGTTGTCTGCCTGTTGATTACGCTCAAGCCCAATGACGGCATCAGAGAGCTGAGCAATAGACTGACTACCTCGTAGGTGAGCCAGTGATACTTCATGCCCCTGCTCATGGCCTTTGTCGCCGATAACTCGGCGCAGATGAGATACCAAGACGAGGCCAGCACCTGTCTCTTCAGTCAGTTGCCTTAGCTTAGTCATAATAGTATCGATAGTCTTACGTTCATCCCCTATATCTTCCATCGCACTGACCACAATACTCAAGTGGTCTAAGATAATCCACTTACAATCCAGTGCTTTAATCATGTACCTTACTCGAGAAAGTAGAGTGTCTTGTGCAGTGGAACCAAAGTGGTCGAGTGTCTCGAACCTGCCAGTACCAAGAGTAGCAGCGAACCATTCCTTCACCCTCTCAGGGTCAACACCTGCTCGCTCCTCTCTAATACTTAGATTCATGTTAGCCTCCACACTTACGATACCCCATGCGGTACGACTTACTGACTCTTCCAATGCGAGGATACCAATCTTGTCTTCGGTATTCGCGAATAGCCAATGCTCTAGCTCACGAGTGATAGCTGACTTACCCATACCTGAGCCAGAGGTTAAGGTTACAATCTCCCTGCCCCTCATACCATACAGCATCTTGTTCAATCCATCCCAAGGGTAAGGCACTGACTCAGTATCCTCATCCTTAAACATAGCTTCCCAAGAGTCAGCCAAGTTCATGATACCATCCGGCTGATAAGTCTTAGCTCCGTTGATAGCTTTCAGGTAGTTGACTGGTCGGTCATGCAGTAGCATGTCGTTGGCATCTTTAACAGGTAACCTGATTACTTTAACTTTGCCCGGAGTAAATAAATCTACTGCCTTAGATAAGCATTCGTCACCTGCCTTGTCATTGTCAAAGTTAATAAAGATATTATCAAACCCTTCCAACCAATCAAGATTAGTTTTTAGGTCTTTAATGTTAGCACCATGAGGCAGGCTGACTACACGATACTGCTTGCCCATATCAGCAAGCATCTGAGTAGCAGCCATCGCATCGTACTCGCCCTCGGTTACGATAATCATCTTACCACCTTGGCCTGCCCTCCATTGCCCGAACAAGTCAGGAGATTTGGTGTCACCAATAGACGAGAACTTCTTCTCACCTGCTGGCCGTTTCTTAAACCCCGTAATCTTGCCCTCTTTAGTGACAGGATAGTAATAGGCAACAGGCTCACGGGTAGCTTCATTGAATTCTACCCGTACTTCAAACTTCTTACAGGTCTCGCCATCTAAGCCTCGGTCAGGGATACCAGTAGCAATAGGGAGAGCAGCAATCTCTGCTACACTTAACCCTTTGAATTGTTGTTTCGTATCTGATGGTTGTGTGCCTTCACTGCCTTTAGAGTATGTCTTACAAGAGAAGCAATACGAACTACCATCTTTATAGATAGAACGCGCATCACTTGAGCCACACTTATCACAAGGCTGGTTAGTTTGTACTACATCACCCATTGGCTTTACTCTCCTTCTATCTTAGCAACCATATACCAATCAGGTACAGGAAATTGATTGTTATCTTTGTTAAAGTCTTTACAAAAAGCTACTGCTTCTTCACGAGTCTCGAATTCTTTAACCTCATCAACCTTCTGCCCCCAACCACGTTCACTCTCAATAATGTAAACCTTAGTCATATTAAAAATCTCCATAGTTTACTTGTAAGCAAGGGATGCCGATATCCTTGCGCCATAAGTCTACCACTTGGTTCCTATCATCAAGTACGAACAGAGTATTGTAGACTCCTTCGATGTGAGCCTCGTATAGTTCCTTCTTAATAATGAAATCCTTACGATAGTCTCCTTGTTTACGCATATAGAGTGCATCACGAGGTACATTATGTTTATCCAACCAACCGATAGTCTGCTTCCGACAGGTCTCCTCACGTCCACTCAATAAGATGATGTGGTAGTCAGAACGAAACTTCTCAAGGATAGTACGTATGTGTGGTATAAGCTTATCACCACCTACCTTAGCGTAGTCAGTCCAGTGACGGTGACCGTCGTTATGTGCAAGCGTGCCGTCGATATCACAGATGATACAGTTACCTAGCTGAGGCTCCCACTTCAACGTGCGGGTAGGGGCAGCGCCTTCATGCACCTTCAGGTACATGTTATACATATCAGTGATAACTTTCTCAGGCACAGAGTTCTCTCGTTTAGAGTTACGCTTAATACATTCCTCAACACTAATATCAGTGAAGTCTTGGATACGGAAAGTTGCGCCTGTCTCTTTAGCAATCTTGCGTAAGACTTCCTCATGTTTTGGTTCAAGGTTAGTATCATCTACAATAACATGCTTACCAGCCTCTAAGTACCAACGTACCATGTGGTCTCGTTGCGCTAAGATGCCAGCTTCACTCCCCTTGCTATACCTGCCGCCATCTATCATGGCACGTAAGTCGTCCTTGTTTACGCGCTTGACAGAGTTGACAGGTGTAGCTAGTACCTTCGCTGTGGCCCACGTTGTCTTACCACTAGCGGGTAAGCCTTTACACATAATTAAATCAGGCATCTTCAAAGCTCCTGTCTAATAGTTTCTGCTTATACCATTCAGGTAAACCAGCTACCGCTACACGTAATACATCCTTACCGAAGTGATTCCATAAGAACTGCTTGATAATCTCACGTTCCTCTTCTGCTATGTCACGCTTGACCTCGGCAATCAGCTTACCAATATCACGAGGGCTATCTTCTAAGTCGTTAGACTCACGCAGATGTTGGACTGCTTTCTCCCATCGTGCCTCAGTCTTATATCCTTCCTTAAATGTAGCCCACTTACCTGCACCTGTATTCTCCTTAGCCCATGTGCCTCGATGTACTTCCTTGAATGCCTCAGTCACATACTTACCTGCCATGACAGGGATAGGTTGGCCACCAAGTAGGAATGGTTGTTGATAGTTCTTAACCACTACACCCTCAGCATTCACACCACCTAGTACGCTTGGCTTATCTAAGAATTGCTTGATATCCTCAGCAGTTTCAATCCAACCACGATATAGTAAAGGCACTACATCTACGTCAAGCCGTTCAGCGTAGGCTTTGAGTGTATCGTGGTCTTGTTCAAAAGACTTAGCTAAGGTACTCACACCGAACAAAGCAAAGTTATTCTTAGGTACACGCTCATACTTAAGGGTGTTATGCTTTGGCCTGCATAATGTCTCACCGTAGAATACTAAGCCATCAGGCAATTGACCTTGCTCATCTAGTTCCATCACGTGCTGAATGACAGGATAGAATAAGTCATTCTCTGCTCGGTCACGATAGTCATGTATCATCGTGCCTTTAGACCTCATAAGTAACTCACCATCTATCTTACCAAATATAAACTGACTGCCATCAATCTTCTCAGTAACCTCTACCTCGTTATCGAAGATGCGTCCGATGTAATCAGCACCAAGATGAAAGATTTTTGGGAACGCTGTAATCATATTAGTCTTCTCCAAAAGTTAAGGTTCCTGTGAAAGGGGCATGATATTTAATCTTCCATAAGCTACTGACGTACCCTTTTGGGAAAGCACCAGCCCCTTGATCTAGAACTACACCACTTATAAACCCTTCCTCTAGGTCTCGTACTTCAGTAACCATTATTACTCTGTCTACAGAATCATCTTGTAATACATCGCCTACTTTAATCACCTCATCTTGAATATGTAAAGGAATCAATCCATCATAGTGAATATAAGCACCAGCTTCATCCCCTTTACTATGATTATACTCACACGTTCCTTGTAAGAGTTTGAATAGAGGCCTCTCTGTTCCATCATCCTCTTCTAATTGGATGATAGCCCCATCACTAAAAATCCGGACATTGCTTTCTTTCACTTTAAAAATATCACCTACTTGATAGCCGTATTTGTTTTTCATAATCATTCTCCTAAGTAATTAGAGTATACCACACCCTGACAAGGGTATGGTAACCTGTTGATTTAATTAATATTTAGACCAGCCTGCGTGATGAGCATCTAACTCTTCGTGCTTTTCTTTCATAAACTTCTTGACCTCATGAGAATCAGGAGTCCACTCGAGATCGAAGAAAGAACTTCCACTTACTTTATTGTGCAGGTGCATGATAGCTTTCATAGTCTCGAAGTCTTCCAGAGTTTCAAGGGTGATAGTCATTGGCTTGTAGACAGGCGTTCTGTTTGCCAACTCAAGTGACTGAAAAGGCCAGCCGTAACTA
>JASFEL010000091.1:0-5188 GCA_050124855.1 Candidatus Thorarchaeota archaeon
AAACAGCACTACAACATAAGTTTCAAAAGATAACTAATGCCTGGAGGAGCGATTACCATGACTAGTCTAGAGGAACTTCGGAAAATCAATGCTCGTTGCATTCACTGCCGTGCATGTCAATATGCATACTCTAACGAGCCAGATAGAGAGGGTGAGTCCGAGGACTTTACCGGCATGCTCCTGTCATGCCCCTCAGGGAACATCTATGGTTGGGAAGGCTACTTTAACAGCGGAAGGATGTGGATTGCTCGAGCCTTCCTGAATGGCGAGATTGAGCCGAGTCAAGAGATGCTTGAAGTGATTGAGGCATGTACGACTTGTGGCCTATGTGCAGAACAATGCCCGAATCACATTGACACCGTGGACGTCATCGAAGAGCTTAGAGCTGCCATTATCGATGCTGGAGTTGAGCCTCTGAAAAGGCACCAAGTCATTGGTGACAGGGTCGAGAAGGAGGATTTGAGGAACCCCTACAATGACCCGAGAGAAGAACGCACAGCTTGGTTTGACGGGATTCGCGATAGGAAAGATGCGAAGGTGGCATACTACGTGGGTTGCACTGGTGCTTACAGGCAGCAACACATTGCCAAGCACACTGCGAGCATTCTCAATAAGGTTGGAATTGACTTCACTGTTCTATCAGACGAAGTCTGTTGCGGATCGCCAATCTTGCGAACAGGTCAGAAGGACACCTTCAAGAAAGTTATGAGAGAGAACTTGGAGATGTTCAAAGACTTCGACTTGCTAGCATTCTCATGCGCAGGGTGCTACAGAACCTTCAAGGTAGATTATCCGAAACAGAGCGGCGAGCCATTGCCTTTCGACGTAAAGCACACCCCAGACATAATCCTTGACCTCATCCTAAATGGTAAGCTCAAGATAGAGAAGCCTTACAACAAGAAGGTCACATGGCATGACCCCTGCCATACTATTCGGCATATCGGCCTGGCTATTGAGAAGGAGATATTAGAAAAATCTGACAACTGGCTTCTTGATAGCAGGAATGCAACAAAGGCTAAGGAGGCTTGGTATAACCGCCCACGTGAAGTACTAGCGGCAATTCCAGGTCTTGAGCTTGTGGAGATGTATAGAATCAAAGGCAACAGCTTCTGTTGCGGAGCTGGAGGAGGAGTAAAGACTCAATTCTCCGACATGGCCATGGAAACCGCCTTAGAAAGAGTCAGAGAGGCTGCTTCGACAGGCGCGGAGGTCTTGTTGACCAGCTGCCCATTCTGTATAACGAACTTCACAGATGCAGTGAATGCTCTAAAGAAAAAAGAGGAAGAAACCGGCGAGGACCTATCCGCAGTAGGTTCGAAACTCGAAGTTGTCGAATTACTGGAGCTACTTGACCAGCTGATTGAGTAGAATATTTCGAGAACCCCATTCGGGGTTCTCTACTTACTTCTTTTTGTAATTTCAATGCAAAGATGCTGAAATACTGCGCCTTTGACAACGCATAATACATAATATGGGAATTGAGCAGGTTTGAATCATGAGTAGGGAAGGTACCATTTCAAAGACGCATCTCAAGCAGGCCTGTGAAAGATATAACGTTGCACCCGAGGAAATGACCTTTGCAGGAGGAATGGAGAATGCTGTCTATTCCTGCAAAAAGAATGGCCAGACCATATACCTCCGATTTGGTCACAGCTCTCATATGACTTTCAACTTGGTCACTGCGGAGATTGATTGGGTGGTGTATCTCTTAGACAAAAATGTGCCAGCGGCAAGGCCTATGAAATCTGGAAATGGGATATATGTCGAGCGAATTGGTACTAGCAGAGATTCCTATAATGTGGTGGCTTTTGAGAAAGCAGAGGGAGAACAGCTAGAATTCGGAGACCCGAAGAGATGGCATGACGACGTGATAAAAGACTGGGGCAAGACTATTGGAAGGATACACTCAGTCACCAAAGACTACAAACCAAAGTCAGCCAGAAGGTATGAATTCCATCCAGAGCTGGACTTGTTTCTCATTAAGAGAGAGAACATGAAAGTCAGAGAGAAGATTAGCGCTCTCTTTCAGAAAATGCACGAACTGCCCAAGGGAAAAGATGCATACGGACTCATTCATTCAGACATCCATGTTGGAAACTTCTTCGTGAAGGATGGTAAGATTTCAGCTATCCTAGACTTCGATCGTGCATGCTACAAGTGGTTCATCTCAGAGATTGCAATTTCCCTCTACTATCCCCTCTATGTCACCTCACTAAGAAACGATTCCAATGAACAGAAGGAATTTGCCTTGAGATTTCTGCCAACCTTCCTTGAGGGCTATGCTACTGAGAATAGCTTGGACTCAACATGGTTTGAGCATCTGCAGATGTTTATGCAGGTCAGAGATGCCATTCTCCTCATGTACCTGCCACCGAGTGTGCCCGAAGAGGTAAGGGGGAGATTCAGAAGGAGAATAATTGGTAAAGACCCCTATACAAACATCCAATTTGAGAATCTATAGCATCCATTCTGGGCCTGCAGTGAAACTCCTCGTCTGATAATGATAGGCTTAATGCGAAGGAGGAGGTCCTTAGAAATCTCAATCAGAATCAAGCATCCTTGAGGAGGAACACCAGGGCAATCATACCCTCCATCACTAAAGC
The DNA here is from genome assembly GCA_050124855.1 of Candidatus Thorarchaeota archaeon. GTDB lineage: Archaea > Asgardarchaeota > Thorarchaeia > Thorarchaeales > Thorarchaeaceae > SMTZ1-83. Next base: position 2,604 of record JASFEL010000091.1, read on the forward strand.
TAACAATATGATAGCTGGCAGGAACGTCCCAGTGATGTCGGTAAGGTATCCGACTATAGTGGGCCCGATGAAGCCAAACATTGCACCGACAGAGAAGTATACTCCACTCGCAATTCCGGTATATTCAGCTCCAACATCAGGAAGATCCATTAAAACAACCAATAGGACTGGCATCATGGCACCACTGAATATACCATAGACGGTGAGCGCAATTAAAAGAGTCAGCCCGGCTTCTATTCCAACAACAATTATTGAAACGCCCTGAAGGAACAGGATTAGAATGATGATAGGCCTCCTCTTCCCAGCTTTAACTACACTGGGAATGAATACACTGCCAATTAGCCCAATCCAAGTGGGAAAGGAAGCCAATAATCCTGCATCAACTGCGTTGAATCCCTTGGACTCAAGGAGTGTAGGGAGCCAGTTGCCAAATCCGTAATAAATAAGAAATCCAGAAGTGCCTATTATCGCAACGATCCACACAGACCTGATACCAAGTAGTTTGGGCAAGGTCACTCTTAATGGAGCACTCAGACTGCTTCTATCTGCCATTGAAGTTGGTTGCTTAACTAGAAGAATCCATGCTGCAGCTATTATGAGTCCCACGATGCCATAAAGGAGGAATGTGTTGCGCCACGTCCCCATCAGAGGCAAGATGAGTGCATTTGTCAAAGCAAGCGCAATAGCGGACCCGATTATGAAGCCAGTCATATATATTCCAGAAGCCAAGCCTCGCTCCCTGCCAAGAAATGCAGACGCAACCACCTTGGGTAGACCGACTGATATGGTTGGCCCACCTAATCCAAATATAACAACCGTGAGAAACAATGTTTCGAAGTTAGTTGCGAATACACGTAGAATAGCTGATGATGAGATTAGTATTAATCCTGCGGTTATCATCTTCCTGTGACCTATCCGATCAATGATGACACCAGTTGGAATAGCAAAAGGAACATACATCAGAATTACTGATCCAAGAACCGCACCCATCTGAGAATAGCTTAGGGAGAGATCCGTAGTGATTGTAGTTGCAAGCGGCGGGACGGATGAAAGAATGAGTCCAAACGCAAAATACACGAGCCATGCCAATGCAAGTATGACCCATCTATAGGGATCTTTCTCAATTGATACTTGCCTCATATGCATGACACCTGAAGATGTTTTGCGCTAGGAAGGAGTCCTTTGTAAAAAGTGTGTCTTGCAACGTCATTTTGAATGTGTGACTAAATGGGATAGTTGGCCTTTCACCTCAAGAGTCAGAAATGTCCAAACCCACAGAATTGCACTCATTGCTGTAAGAATCTCAGGTATTGCCATTCCAGTCCAAAACACAGTGCCGTTGAACGTTCCCCACCATATGTAGATTGAAAAGAATGGCAGCAGTAGCGATATGACACAGAACCACCATAGATGACGATATCTAAGCCAGGAAAGGCCGACAAACCACATCGCAAAGGGAAATGTGGTGAAGAGGCCCACGGAAACGATGTAGTGTGTTGGATTGAAGTTCTCAGAGAAGATGCCAATTGCAGTAAGAAAACCACAGGCGATGAGAAATGGTAGCATTGCTATTCTTGTAGGCCAATCATTGATCTGTCTGATGAAGCCAAATGTGATAATGAATAAAAGAATACCAGTGGAAGCAAGACCGAAATTGAAGATAATAGCCCTAACGAGTGGGTTGGGACCAATATCGGTTCTTGTATAGTGTCCAAGATCACTGAGAGCATTTGTCACCCAGTCAAAGCTTGGCGATATTGCTATTGATAGCAATATGCAGCTAATTGCAATCAAGGGAGCAATGTAGCCAATCAATGCGGCTCTCGGCATACCTCGAATCTTCTCACCGATTGACATGGCATATGCGCATTACTGGCAGTATATAGGTACATATGTTACTTCAGATTGAGAACGACTCGCCTTCCTTCAGAGACCTGAACTCAGAATCAGTGTCCTTCTCTACTCGTTTCTTGAAGTCATCAATGCTCTTGTCCCAAGTGTGCATGGGCACGACTATCTTGGGTTTTATAATGCTAGTAGCCTCTGCTGCATCCTTGTTGTCCATGGTATAGGTATCTCCGCAGGGCAACAAAGCAACATCAACCGGCCCCAACTCCTTCATCTCAGGAATAACATCAGTATCTCCTGCGAAGTAAATGGTCTTGTCCTCCGCACTGATGAGATAACCAACTCCAAATCCTTTGGGATGATATGGATTTCCTGGTGATCGAAATCGTTTCACATTATACGCGTGAACTGCTTTGACTGTTATTCCTTGAACTGTAGCCTCTTCACCTGGTGCGAGAGAGGTTATAGCAGCACCTAGCTTCTCCTCACAGTCTGAAGGAGCGATGATTGTGGTTTCAGCGCTGCGAACCTCATTGATTGCCTCAGGAAAGCAGTGGTCGTTGTGAGAGTGAGTAGCCAACACCAATGTTGCAGGATCTAATACATCAGGAACCCGCTCTCTCGCTTTCTTAGAACGGTATAGATCCACATAGATGACTTTCTCGTCAACATTAATCTGGAAGCTTGCATGTCCTAACCAACGTACAGATATATGTTGACGAGAAAGTCATCTATGT
>JASFEL010000092.1:0-5144 GCA_050124855.1 Candidatus Thorarchaeota archaeon
TTCTTTGCTTTTCTTACAGCCCAATAGACATTCCTATGAGTGCATCCAGCACAAAAGGTCAAGGCTCTTCTGATTAGGAGTGCACGAGCAGATTCGCGAATCTTCGCCTCCTTTTCATCGATTCTCATCAGTTCCATGCCCAGCGTTTTCTGGATTGCTAGGACAGCTAGGTTCGTGTTCATCTCCCCATGGGAGGGGACTGTGTTATTTCGTTTTCCATGGAACTTGCATCTGACAGATGGCATCTCCGTGGAGAAGCCTCGTACTAGATCCTCAACAAAGGGGTCTGTTTCCTCAAGAAAGAGAGCATTCGGCGTACTACTGATTGCTTTTCCAACCACTTTTTCTGGTATGGGATGGGTTGTAACAAGTCCTAACGCCCCTGCATTTTTGATTCCAAGAGATTCTACAGCCTCCTCTGCATACCTCTGGCATATGCCCGATGCAATTGTGATTAGGTTCGAGTCTTTCTTCACATGCAGCATATTGAATGGACTTAAATCAAACTCCTCAGATATTTTCTGATTCTTGATCTTGAGGTCACGACGTGCTAGATGCACATCTGGTACATTGAAGAGATTCTCTTTCATTTTCAGTGGTTTTGGTGAGTCATAACTTGTAATTGGGCCGGGATTGACGAGGCCTCGGGAATGACCGAGTCGGGTTGTACTGCGAATTATGACTGGCACCTTGAACCTTCTGGAGATGTCAAATGCATAGGGAACAACATCCTTAGCTTCTTGGTACCCTGAAGGCTCCAACAGAGGCAAGAGTGCTGCTTTTGCATAGAACCGAGAGTCCTGTTCTGTACTGGTGGAGTGACCTCTTGGATCATCACCCACAATGATCACAAATCCACCGTCACCAGTCTCGGAGAGATTCATGCTTAGAAGAGAATCAGAAGCAACGTTGAGACCCAAGGATTTCATTGAGCAGAGTGAAGGTATTCCAGCCCAACTTGCGCCCCACGCGGCTTCAAGTGCGACTTTTTCATTGACGCTCCATTCTGCATGGATTCCAAGACTCTGTGCTCTTGCCATGATATATTCTGCTATCTCAGTTGCTGGTGTTCCTGGATAGGATGTGCAGAAGCCCACTCCAGCCTCAAGAGCACCTCTGGCCATGGCTTCGTTGCCACTCATCATCCGTGGAGAAGTTTCATCATCCATATTGTGTGTGTGGACCATAGAAGTGATAGAAAACACTTCCGACTTCTATACCACAGGCAATTATCCAATAAAGAAAGAAAGAAAAGGCGCATCTCAAGTTGCATCTAGAGGCACTATGAGCAACATCCCTGGTGCAAAGACCAAGTTTGAGTCACTCTTATCGATCTCCCATGACAAAGACGTGGATGGTCTGAATGCAGCTGCTATTGTTTGGCGCTACGCAAAGTCAAAGGGGCTGCATTTTGACATGATACTGACAGACTACGGCTATTTCGATCAAGCATTTTCAAAGGTGACTAAACGTAGACAATCGCTCATAATAATCACTGATCTTGGTATTGATGAGAATTCGCTAGAATTAGCAATCGATAGTCTATCTCGAGCAGTGACTCAGGGATGTAGAGTTGTGTGGCTCGATCATCACCATTGGAGTCAGCAAGCAATTGATGCAGTACTCTCCCTCAATAACAAACCTGTCTTAAAGGTGAACCATGACTATTGCGCAGCTGAGATTGCTCATAAGGTTCTCATGCCAAGGGATGAAATCTGTGCTGAGCTCGCACGCATCGCACATGATACCGATTTCAACCTTCGAAAGATCGAGGCGGCAGTAGCCCTTGCGGATTTGGTATCAGTCACTCGGTTTGCTGCAATTAACAAGAAACAAGACATGAATGCTGCTGTGTTGCCAATTGTCACTGGGCTTGCTGAGGAGGGCATAGCTGGAATCTGGGATGACAGAGCCAAGAAATTCAAGGATAAAGTGATGGAACAGCAAGTCCGGCAATATCGGAAGGAACGCGCCAGGAAGATGAGGAAAGCACTTGCTGGTCATTGCGATCAGGTTCTTCATGGTAGGCTAGTTCGTATAGTCGAGATACCTGCAGGAGTCACCACTACCGACCTCGGAACATATCTAGCTGATGAAAATAACCTCAAAATCGAGGGGCAGAAATTGAAGGTCGCTGATTTGCTGATAACACTCAGTCAGGGAGGACTTCTGGGATTCCGGCGTGGTAATGAGTCCACTCTATGCAATGTTGCAGCAGGTCTATTCAATGGAGGTGGTCATCCATATGCTGCCGGCGGGGAATATGGCATGTACGATGATTTTCAGGCTGTCTGTGATGATATTTTCCTGACTCTTTCCAACCACAAGGATTGGACTGAAGCATCTTAGGAATCTGCTGTGCTATTTTCATTTCCTTCGACAAGATTCTTTATCATCGCTACGATATCGACTCCATCATCGAAAATCCTATCGAATGTATTCAATGCATCATCAAGCAATCCTGGATTGTCCTCTCTGCGAACCAGCGCAGCCATATCTGATGAAGGAGCGTGAGTCAGATAGAGAAGCATTACTTCACTATTCAGCGAAACCATTCTATAGGTCTTGAGCGGGGCTACCGAGCGCTTCAATTTGAGATTTCCACTTAGTATTGCGTCTATAAGGAGCTGTTTCAGATTGCCAATGTATGTTGCTATCAAGGCGGGGTCTTGTGATGCATCTTCTGATGGCACCATTATAGCGCGGAGTTCAATACCTTCAGTGGCCTTCATCAAGAGCTCCATTTCAGTGACCCCACTTGCTTCGCCCCCTCTATCAATGACCTGTGTGGGGGATAACACTCTGATTAGGTCGCCTTCCTTCGCATTTTGAAAGAACTCTCTGATGAGGATGCTTCTCACGTTCTCTATACCCTCTATTACAGTTGAACTATCGATGGGAACGCTGCCTATTATGGTGTTATACACCATCATAGTGAGGTCTTCCACTGTTGTGTCTTTGATTGACTCTAAATCGCCACTGACCCTTTCTCGGTCACATTTTAGCGCTTGTACGCGTGATTTTAGCTTTTTCTGCAAAGCTCCCGCAATGATTGTTTGGGATGTAAGATAACGACGTGGATTGCCAATACGCTCTGTTTTGATGAACCCCTCATCCTCTAGTCGAGACAGACATTTGTAAATCCAGACCTTCGAAAGCTTCATGCCTATGTCATTCAGATGACCAAAAAGCTCAGAGAATGTGACTCCCTCAGGATTTCTGATCGCCACATCAACTAACGCCTTGAGGACCTGCATGTCTCGTGAACCCATGTCCACTCCAATTTCCTCAATTATATCCCTACTAGATTTTCCACTCATTTCTCCCTCAACTCCGTGAGCGTTTCTGCTTTCCCATAATCTTCTTCAAAGCTTTCAATTGCACTATCTATCAACAAAAGGTTGGCTTCTCTAGATATCCATGTGGCAGCCAAGGGTGCTTCTGCTTGGAAACAAACTGATATGTTGCATCATCTCTTGGAAATCTTCTCATCTCCAAACGATGACCCTGCTCATGGAGCTTCTGGATAATGACACGATACTCTTCTGTCAGTATGGAATTCTCATTTGAGCGGCACAAGATTCGAACCTCTGCACTACTCTTTCCTAGGCAGTCAAGGATTTTTGTCAATTTTCCCTCGATATCCTCTTCAGCCCTCAACCAGTCTGAGGTGAATCGAATCACATCACCCCTGTTTGCAGTCTTACATACCTCTCGATCAATAACACCAAAGCAAGAGTGAAGTCCCTCAACAAAGATTGGCTTCGTCTTGATACGGCTTCCAGTCATAATTGACATGAACTCATCTGCAAGCGTTTCCGAGTCAAGATGTTCAAGACTTGCTATCTCCGAATCTATCTCGTTAACCATTGATTCAAGTTTCTGCGTAGCCGCCTGTTTTGCCTTTGTTAAACCAATGCGCATCACCTTATGGCTAGAACCATATCGATGGCGGTAGTCTGTCCTATCCACTATGATATACCCATCCTTTTCGAGCGAAGCTAGGCTACGATACAGGAGAGGATCGCTCACACTCTTCTCTCCTTCTTCAATCATGAAGGATTCCTTAATTTCTTCAAAACTGACAAATGACTCGTGGTCCTTCTGCGCCTTTATCAGGGCTCTGAAGACTACCATCCTCCTCTCTTCTGGATCTACTCCAATTATTGCCAATTTGGAATCGCTTGAACGGAGTGTCACAGCCCCCACCTATTCACCATAGATGTTCATTTGCGCCACTCAAGTTTACTCCCCTAGCAGCATCTTAGCGAGTGGTCCACCGCCAGCGCCCATTGCAGCAAAATCCTCCTTGGTAAGTTCAAATAGGGACTTGGCCGATTCCCAATGATTGTCAAAGGATACTACTGCATTGTCAATCAGGTCTGGATTGAATTCTCTAGTGAACCATGTGGCTGTCAATGGGTTCTCAGTGATTACTAGAGCTGTGCTTTGATTGTTCAGGCTCACCTGGCTGTAGGTTCTCATGCCTGGAAATACACGAACATCGAACTTTAATCCTGCTTCACGCATCTTGTATATTCCCTGGACTATGCCTTTCATCTTCTTGGAGTCCATATCTCGATCGACCATTTCCTGCGCTCCTAGGATATCAATGGTAACAAGATAGCGAACTTCAGCGCCGTTCTTAGCAGCATCAATGAACTTCATCATTCGGTCTTCTCCTCCTTTGAGGAGTGGAGTAATCCATAGGACTGTAGCTCTAATTACATCACCTTTCTTAGCGACACTAGTTATGTTATATTTCAAGACCGTGTCCAGTTCATCCACACCGCGCACAATTCGAGTAGTAGGCGTTTGTTTCTTTCCCGTTAACGCTGTCACGAGTTGCTGTGCTAAAATTCCACAATCGAGCTTGATGATGTCATCCAGATCTGTCTGCAAAGTACTCATTTGCTTGTCTATTTCCCCAATTCTATTAGTCTTCAGTTGCTCAAGACCTGTCATTACAGTATTTACATCAACTACATACCGTTTGCGATGTGTTGATTGGCCTTCCACTCGAATTAGTTTAGTTTCAATTAGTGATTTGAGCACTCTATGTACCCACGCTTTCGAGAGCTTTCCATCTGGGTTTTCTTTCAGGACCGACTCGTAGATATCAGCGAAAGGGCTAGGAACTGGGG
>JASFEL010000093.1:0-5143 GCA_050124855.1 Candidatus Thorarchaeota archaeon
TTGAAAGTCATTGATTTGAGCCCCTTGATATCACTAGATCACTGGGCTGATGTTGGCGTAGACCTTCTAGTCACAGTAACGATGGACCCAATATTCTCTGGAGAAGACTTGAATCTCAGGCTCTATCCTAACCGAGATTGGAATATTCAGTGGCACGACTATCAGGACAGAATAGAAAAGCAAGGATGGTTGGTACTGAAAAGAACCGTAATAGACTACCTAGGTAGGTTGTCTGGACGCCACAGATTAGCAGGCCAGAGCAGCTTTCTTGAGGCCTTAGGCATAACCGAATTCAGAGGTTTTGATGGTGACCTGATTCCCCTCATAGAATCAATAGATCGTGTCACTGGTTTAGGCCACCTCGTCGATGAATTATACGAGATACTTGTTGAGCGCCTTCGTGATCAGGTTGGTTCAAGAGGCAATACTGTTCTTTTGGATATTGAACTGATGCGAGAGGGTATGGCTGCCGTCCTAATCACCGATATTGTGAAACGTCGACAAGAGGAGATTTTGGAAACAACTGTTCAAATCTCAGATGGTGTAGTTGACTTAGAACCTCTTCTCCTTACTGCGTATGGATTCGCAATTCTTACGAAACTGAAGATGCCACTACAAATTTCTACTTGGGATCTTGAGAAGGTTCAGAAGGAATTGAGGTATATCGATCTCTCGTTCAAGACGACAAGTGAGGGCATTTCTGAGTACCCTGTGACAACCTCGGAGGATATGAAGCATTATCTGAAGCGTGTCTACGCAGAGTCTCTGAAGCAGACACCACGTCGGGCAAAAGGAGTTTCAGAGTGAGTCACTTATCTGCTACCATCGCTTTCTTGTTCTGCTACGTCGTGTTCGAGTCCATGCCTTCTTGATATGATGTACTCGGTGACGCGCTCGAGATGAAAACACTTGCAGGTTCTTCGAGCGATTATCCGATCTGATCTTATTTCTGTGATGGACTACTTCACCTGAACGGAGTTGCCGCCCCAATCTCTTCTCAGCTACCCATCGATGGACTAGTTTCCCAGAATCCTTGAAGCGGAGGTAACCGTTACTGTCTCTGTATGTCTTTTTGCCCATAAGATAGCTAGAGGGTGTCAGGCCTAATAGTTATTGTCTTAGTGAGAATCTGCGGAAGGGGCAGTCAAAACGCTTTAGTAGCGTAATGACCAGAATTAACGTGGTGGGTTGCTAGCAGGGATCAGGTATTTTGCTATCAAAGATACCACACCCAACGAAGCCTTGCTGGCTCTCACCAACTGACTGAACATATTCTTACAGCTGATAGTTAGTATCGAGCCCCCAATTTAAGCCCCGCACTATTCAGAAGCTCCATCTGCAAGATGTTTCATAGTAGCTAGAACTCGAATCACGTCACTAGTGCTCACAACACCGATTATTGAATCACCTTCGATGACTGGGAGACACTTAACGCCTGCCTGATTCATCACCGCTATTGTCTGACCGAGATCCGCATCAGGGCTAATAGTGATGACAGGGCTTGTCATAATATCCTCTACAGTGAGTGAAGAATAAGCATCGTCTGAGAGCAATCGTGCACCGATAAACTCCTTTCTTGTGACCATTCCCGCTAAAAGATCACCCTTGGTCACAAGGAGGCTTCCTATATCCTCAGCTGCCATAAGCTTCGCAGCTTCTTTTACCGGTGTTTCAGCCTCTGATGTGATAATTAGAGACGTCATGAAGTCTCGGACCCGCACCTTTGTTCCTCCTTTGCAGATACGTGTTTCTTGAGCTACATCTCCGAGCTCTTCTTCTCAGCTCGGACTTGTCTGATGACGAGCTTGGCTAGCTTGTCAAAAACATCCGTGACAGCAGCTCCTGTCTTTGCACTCGTTTCATAGTAATCAGCTTGAAACCAGTCACGCAGCATCAGCCCAGGTTCTACTGGTACTATTCTACTATCCAACAGATCTACCTTATTGGCGGCAATAACTACAGCCGCGTTTGGACACGTTTCTCGGAACGATTCGAACCAGTTGTTCATAGCCATGAAAGTCTCTGGACGTGTCACATCATACGCAATTATCGCTCCGGATGAACCCTTCATAAACTGCCTACGTAACTCTCGATAAGTTGTCTGGCCCCCCATATCCCAGACAATTAAACGCACCTGTCTGGTATGGCCCTCGTCATCAGTCACGCTAACATCCTTAGAGGCAAAGGTGGTTCCAATGGTTTGCTTGTACTCCTCGTCAAACGAGTTTTCAGTGAACCTTCGAATCAGTGAAGTTTTGCCGACAGCGGCCTCACCCAAGAGAACTACTCGAAACTTGAACTCATCAGATGATTCGTCTGAGGAGTCTGCTGCTGAGGGTGTTGGACCTTCCGTCATTCATTGGTGCCCCTTTTCAGGGTGCGCAATGCACCTGTTGCCTGACTTGCTGTGCTGCTTCTTATATCTTTTCTGCGGGGAGGTAGTTATAGGGTTCGCGGACCCCATTACCACTGCCCATCCCTTGGAAGGTATATCTCGAAGGCTACAACTGGAGTTCCCAGCTCCAGATTTGAGAGAACCTTGGGATTGACCTCTCCAAACAGACCAACTGGCTCATCATCCAAAAGAATGTCCGCACTCCTACCCTTGATGAAAGTCGAATCCTCTCTCTTCTTATATGCGAATCTTGAATCGAATCCCATGTTTCTTAGAAGGAACCCAATTTCATTGGCCAAGTCTGTTATATTGACAGTTGTGTCAGTGACTAATCCACATACAGATGGGATTTGCTGTATCCGAGTCTCCATCATCTCATCGGGCACTGCGACGTCTCCAACTTCGAATATCTTCTGGGGATATTCAGCGTGCTGATTTTGGGAAGCGAAGGCAAGCAGAATCGGGAGGAGTGAGTTCCTTAATACTGAATATTCGCGACTCTTTGGATTTGCTGTCACAACCAGTGGCCGGTCTCTGAGCACCTTGTCATTCAGGAGTTCAGGAGAACTCATGACATAGCTCATTATCTCTTGATAACCTGCGCCAACCATGAGGTCTCGCACCTTGTTCTTTAATCCGGTCACAGGTTTTGCCTTCCCAGTCGTCATCGTCTGTGGCATGCCAGGCTCAATTCTATCAAATCCATAGCCTATTGCAATATCCTCAATCACATCTACTGGATGCAACACATCTACTCGATAACTTGGAATCAGGACTTCAATCTGGCCTGCCTTTCTCTGTTTTGCTCCATAGCCAGTTCTTCCCAATGCGTCGATTATCCCAGTCTTATCAAGATCAAGACCGCTCAGTCTATTGATCTCATCCTTTGAAATCATCATCTGTTCTGGGCTGAAATCAGGGGTTTCGTGAGTCGTGCCATCGGGATAGACTACAGTTATTGATTCCACTCTGCCGTTTCGTTCAGCTAGTGATGTTGTCATGATATTGAGTGCTTGATTCACGGTAGGAAGGTGCGTTCCAGTCACCTCGACGAATAAATTGTGTGTGTCTGTTGTTATACGGCCAAGGTCATTACTGTTGATGATAGGCGGCAGACTAAGGACTTCCCCTTTGGAGTCGTAGAGCAATGGCCACTTCTTGAATCCAGATATTATCGAACCGAAGTCGACTCCCTTTTCGTGGTCGGTGAGGATTGTTGGCCCATTCATCTCAATCTCATATCCCAAGGGTACGAAAGCGATGTCTTCTGGTTTGCGAGGACCATATATCAAGGGGAATTGAATATCATCGAAAACGTATAGTCCGATGCTTGCTTTCTTCCTGTTTCTTCCATGGGTGGCTGTGAGAGCCTCCTGCAAGTGCATGTACTCCTTGATAAGCTCGTCATCTGTTTCCACACCCTTAATTATCGAACATGCTAGGTATGGTCTTATCTTGGTTAGTCCTTGCTTGACTATCGCGTCTAAGCCTGACTTCTTTGTGGGATATTTGACGAGTCCAGTTTCAATTCTTAGGAATGCTCTAACCGCTCTAGCGATTCCCTCAGTTGATAGCATATCTTGGCGGTCTGGATTCACCTCTATCTCGATGATGTTTCCTTCAACTTTTTCAACCTCAGCTTTGATCAAGAAGAGTGCATCTTCAAGCTCCTTTAGAGATAGCTTCTTTCCAATGAGATTGAGGAGGTCATCAATTCTACTTTCCACATTCATCTATACCGCCTCCCTTGTGAAGCTGCTCTTTCTTAGCCAATTGAGATCCCTTGAGAATAAGTCCCTGATGTCATTGATACCCATTGCTGCCATGTAGAGCCGACCAGAACCGATTCCCCATGCTAAGACAGTGTCCTTAATCCCAAGTGGATATGTGACCTCAGGTCTGAAGATTCCAGATCCACCGAGTTCAATCCACCCAAGCTTCTCATGTTTTCCAAAGGTTTCAACACTTGGCTCAGTGAACGGAAACTGACCTGGCTTGAACTTGAGCTTCTTTATTCCCACCGCATTGCATATGGCTTTCAAATATCCTAGAAGATCCCTAAGTGTGAGACCCTTATCCATGATGATGCCTTCGCACTGATCGAACTCTTGACCATGAGTGGCACTCAGAGTTTCTGATCTGAAGTTGCGATCGATGATGAACATCTTCTGAGGGCTTTCCCGATGCTCCCAGAGATATCTCATCGAGACAGGAGTAGTATGAGGGCGAAGACAGAGCCTTGTGGCAATCTCTCTGCTAAACGGCCAATCCCATCCCTTGGAACCTGTATCGCCTCCATTCTCATGAACTGCTTTTACAGTTCGGTAGTACTTCTTATCTCTGATATCTCCGTGGTCGTATGGTGATTCAATCCGGAATTGATCTTGAACCTCTCGAGCTACATGATCCTGGGGCACGAATAGCGTGTCATGTGCCCAGAACTCGGTTTCGACATAAGGACCATCCCACTCCGTAAATCCCAGACCAATCATAATTTCTCGGAGCCAATCATTGAACTCGGCATATGGATGCTTCTTGCCATGGTATACATACGCTGGCTGCAATTCAACATTGTAGGGTCTGAAGTCTTTGCCTTCCCATGTCCGTTCGGCCAGCATTTCTTGAGTCAAATCTATGATTCCGCTGACTTCTTCCCCAATGAGCTTCTCCGCTGTTGGTCGCATTTCTTCGGATACCTTTGCTACAAAGACCTTTGCCGTTTTAGCCGTGATTAATGACCGCTCCATT
>JASFEL010000094.1:0-5054 GCA_050124855.1 Candidatus Thorarchaeota archaeon
TTGCGATTGGAACCGACCCACTCAAGAAAGACTCCGACGGAGATACACTCAACGATTTCCAAGAGAACAACAAGACGCTGACAGACCCATTGTTGTTCAGTACTCAAGGAAATGGAGTTTCTGATGCCCTCTGGGACATGGACAACGATAATCTCACCAACAAGCAGGAGCTAACACTTACACTCACGAATCCAAGGGTTCAAGACTCAGACAGCGATGGCAAAATTGACGGGGATGATGACGAAGACAGAGATATTCTCACAAACTACCAAGAGTGCGTCCTCACAGAAACGGATCCAAGAAACAGAGACTCAGACGGAGATGGCATATCGGACTATAATGATGACGAAGATGGAGAAGGCCTCACAAATGGTGAAGAGGTATTCCTAGGCACTGACCCGTTGAAGGTCGACACGGATCAGGACTCCCTCGATGACAAAGAAGAAGTCGAGGATTACTTCACAGATCCACTGAGCAAAGACACAGATCTGGACCTCTTGGAAGATGGCGAAGAGATAAATGACTATGGAACTAACCCCCTCTCGAACGACACGGATCTGGACTTACTCAGCGACTATGAGGAAGTCATCCTGACCCTCACAAATCCAACGACCAACATGACCAACCCTGGCATCCTAGACTCCGCCTTCGACAGTGATGGTGACTCTTTGAGTAATCTGGATGAGCTCAGGATTTACGGAACCCTCCCGGGAGACCCAGATTCTGACAACGACGATATAGACGAAGGGCTTGAGATCACGCTAGGCACGGACCCATTGAATCCGGATAGTGATTTTGATTTACTGCTCGACGGGGAAGAATACAATATCTATGGCACCTCGCCGCTCTCAAATGACACAGATCAGGATATGCTCGGAGACCGCGACGAGTTATTCGTATACATGACCTCAGCTACAAGAAACGACACAGACGGCGATATGGTTTTGGACTTCGACGAGGTGATGGTTTACTTTTCAGACCCAACAGAAGCAGATGTGGATCAGGACACCTTGACCGATTATGAAGAGATCTTCCTGTATTTCACAGATCCAAATGTCGCAGACACGGATCAAGACTCGCTTTTCGACGGGATTGAAGCAGAACTGCTAGGCAGCAATCCTCTGTCCAATGACACGGATTCCGATCTATTATCTGATGGATTAGAGTATCTCACCTACGGCACTGACCTTCTGCACGAAGACACAGATCGAGACGGCTGGACAGACTATGAGGAAGTGGCGATTCACGGAACTTCGCCGCTCGATGCGGACACAGATCAAGACGGCATCATTGACCCACTGGACTTCAATCCCAGGACCCACTGGGTAATCCCATTTGCGGGTTTGATTCTCGTAGCGGGAATTGCTGTAGTGGTCTACCGTCGAGTGAGGCGCTCATACAAGCCCGAGGGCTTTGTGACCACATCAGAGCCTGCCAGTCCCGGGCTGGAGCCAGGAATGGATGTGGTTGTGGATTACAAGATTCGTGATGGCAAGGTGGTGTTCGGAGTAGCTGTGAGGAACGACGCTGTGAACCCAATGACCAATGTGCAGGTCGTGCTGGGTATTCCAGACCTCACTGACACGATACAGAGCGTGGCGGCAGGCACTGTGGAGCCTGGCGATGTAACAGTAATCGAGGTCGACTTCGAGCTTCAGCCAGGTGCGACTGGAGAGCTTGTGGGCATGGTTGAGTATGACAGTATAGAAGGCGAACACAGGATAGTAAACCTGAAGCCAGTCAAGATTGTAGCTTAAGATGGGACATCATCAACAGTTACAGTCCTCTCCGAAATCAAGCAGACTTAAGGAGCGGAATAACTCCAAGGGTAGATATGTCGCTTCTCATCTACGTTCCCGTTTTCTGGATAATTGCGATAATATCGTCGATTCTGCAAGACAGGTCAGCGGAGGACGAGGAAAACCTCTTTTCTGTGACAACGGTGATCAAGCTTTCTCCGGCTTTGATAAGCGTGGTATACATCCTGCTCACTCCGTCATCTCTAACACTGTTCTACATAGTGCTTGCTGCTGCAATGGTGTTTTGCATGTTTGGAGATGTTGCGATGGAGGTTGACCTAGTCCCTGGGATAGGTATGTTTCTCATTGCCCATATAATATACAATGTAGACTTTCTTTGGCATGCCAGCATTGCTGGTCTGACGCTTCTCCCAATGGCGGTGTCCATCGTATGCATGGCGGTTATGGTGGTCTATGTCTTCATGCTAATAAGGTCCCTTCAATCCACAGGTCCTGAGGTACCTCCGTTCATTCTACGAGCCGGTTCAGTCTATTTCCTACTGATTTCGGCTACATTGAGCACATCTTTGCTACTCTGGCTCACAACGAGCAATGCTCTCGGATTCATACCGGTCGTTGGTGCAGCCTTCTTCATACTGTCGGACACGTTGATTGGGATCAATGCGTTTCGTCAAAAGATAGCACATCATGAACTCTACATCATGCCCACTTACTATCTAGCAATATTCCTGCTAGCCCTCAGCGCATATATCTACGTAATATGAGAACTGTTCCATAGGTTGATAAGAGACATTACGTCCCTTTTCCCAAAGGACTGTGGGGAAGCCATGGCTAGACAGTCGGAAGACCTCTTCGGGTCGATTGCGGAGAAACTCACTATAGTGGGGATTCCAGAGGAGATCGAGCCAGAGCTCATCCGGCCTAAAGCCCTTCACTCTAGCCACCGAAAAGCACTCACAGAGCTGGAGACCCTTCTTGAGAATGCACTGGAAGCTCTGAGAGAAGACGAACGTGTCCCGGGAGTGCTACACAGACTTGCTGACCTGCACCTCTCCGAAGGTGATTTTGGCAAAGCAATAATGCATTATGAGGTGTGTCTCGGGTTCAATAGCAATCAGCCAAACGCTTGGATCCATATGGGGATGGCGTACTATCTTGTAGGCGAATACACTGATGCGGTGAGTTGCTTCGGAAGTGCTCTGGCAGTTGATAAGAGGAATATACGTGCACTGACTTACATGGGATTGGCTCAAACAGAGCTAGGTGAATACGAGGAGAGTCTGAAGAGCATTGAGAAGGCACTCATGCTGGATTCAAGAAATGCGAGAGCGCTGATGGCCAAGGGACTCTACTTCAAGAAGAGAGAAAAGACTGAGGGAGCTATAACTTGGTTGAAAAGGGCGATAGAGAGTGAGAAGTCATTCGTTCCTGCATACATGGAGCTTGGATCAATCTACTACGAGAATGACCAGCTAGGGGAGGCCGAGGATGCTCTTGTAAGAGCGCTTCATATCGACCCGGAACAACCCTTCGCAATGGCGCTACTCGGTGACGTATCCATCAAGAAGAAAGAATTCAACCAAGCGCTCTTCTACTATGACAAGGCTGTAAGTGTGAAGTTTGATGAACCTAGCCTCTGGATGCGCAAAGGCGATGTCCACAAGCTGATGAGATCATACAAGGAGGCAATGAATGCTTATTCCAAGGCAATCAATGCGGATCCTGAATGCATAGATGCGTGGGTGAAGAGCGGGAATGTTCTTCTCTTGATGAATGATGAGTCTACGGCGTTGGAGTACTACAATACCGCATTAGCCTTGTCCTCAGAGAAGCCTGAAGTAGCACACAGTCGAGGAATTGTATACTTCAATCAGAAAAGGTATGAGGAGGCTCTCTCCGACTTCGATGCTGCATTCTCTGTAGACCCCGGGAATCCAGAACACCTCTATTTCAGAGCACTGTGTTTGGAGAAGCTGCATCGAGCACCTGAGGCCAGGAGGACCTGGCAGATTGCTTCATCGCTCTACAAGGAATCAGGCGACGAGGTGAAATCTGCAGAATGCAATGCAAGAGCTAAGCGACTCCCTTCAACGTGATTCGTCATTGAATGTCCTTTGCTAGATTCTTAAGAAGAGGAAGATCTTCCACATCTTCCAGAATCACGAGATAGCTAGAAAATGTCGCCTCATCATTGGGCTCTAGCCCTACCGTTTCTTGAGTTAGCAACCTTTGGGCATCACGACCAATATTGAGTGCATGAAGATTGGCCTTTGTCTTAAGTGTCGATATCCCTCCAAGAACTTCTCTACTATTGGAATCGGTAAATGCAACCCATCCATCCCGGGGGTCAATTAGTAGGCGTGCGCGACCCTCTGTGGGCTCGTAGACAAGTCGCCGACCACTAATGATGCAGTGTATATTGTTCAACACTTGACCTCCTGGACGAGCTGTACCTCGCAATCCATAGTTGAATCGTTTCCATTGACCTGATAGGTTCTTTGCGGTCATATGGGCATGAACAAGGGGCACTCCGGAAAGAATCATAAAACGGGCAGAGAACTCCATTCCCTTGAGACCAGGACTGTGTTTCAAAGCGGTGCTCATCTCAAACCCTCTCCATGGACCTATCTCCTCTTCAGATACAGCCCAAGTTTCTTTCCAGAATGCACTTTCCCAGTCCCAAACGCCCCAAGCCTGTATCCATGGATTCAAGCCACTGAAGTATCGATCCCACCAGATGAAAGGGTCAGATTTTGGGAAAGTATCATGAAAGACACTATGCCCATCTTTGCCGAACCTCACCAGGCTTCCTGCATAATCAGGTGACACAGCGATTTGGTAGCCACCAGATAATAAAGAGTGAAGCCGCTTGCCTTCAATCTCTTCTTTTTTGGTTTCTGCTTTGATTTTTGAATTGTAGACTACAGCACTGAGATGTGATCTTGCAATTCTACTTCCAAACTTAAGCTCAATCTCTCCATTGCGCCTGAACCAATCATCAAGATGCTCTGCATCAACTGTGATTGTCTTCTTGAGTGGCTTGTCGATTCCTACGCTTGCGGTCTCCAATTCCAGCTCCTGTTTGCCATTTGCCAGAAGTCCCTCAGGCATTCTTAGCTTGACATCCGCATCAATAGGAGTTTCGTGGATCACATGTACACTAAGTTCCAGTTCATTGGATTTTGCTGAGTCAATGAAAAGTGGAGAACCATTAAGGGGGTGAGGATCAGTACCACTTGGGGCAATTGAAACCTCCAAATCCGATCTCAGATTATATGATTCCAATCCATCGAT
>JASFEL010000095.1:0-5033 GCA_050124855.1 Candidatus Thorarchaeota archaeon
CAGGTCATTGGGGATTATGATGTTGTTGTTCACCTTGCAGGGCATATTGATGTTAAGGAAAGCATTGCAGACCCTATAGAGGATGCTGATAATAATGTCATTGGTGCAATTAATGTCCTTGAGGCTTGCAGAGAGCATAAAAAGATTGCGATATATTCATCCAGTGCAAGCGTTTACGGTGATAGGTCTTCTCTTCCTCTACGGGAAGATGGCAAAACCATCCCTATTTCTCCGTATGGGCAGTCTAAATTAACAGCAGAACAATATTTCCAACTATACAATAAATTATTTAACGTCAAAACCGTGTCGTTGCGGATACTTAATGTGGCTGGCCCTCTCAAGTTCAAGGGTGTCTTCTATAATTTTGCTAAGGCATTGGTCAACGATGAGCCAATAACTATATACGGGGACGGGGAGCAGTCACGAGACTTCATATGCGTGGAAGATGTCGTTGACGCAATAATGAAATCCACACAAACCCGAAAGTGGGGTCAGGTTTATAACATAGGAACAGGAAAACCCACGACAGTCAACCAACTTCTCAAGATGTTCAAAGAGTTTGATGGTAAGGATAACCATGTCTTCTATAAAAATGGTATCAAGGGAGAGATAAAGTCGAGTTATGCTGATATTTCAAAGGCCCGTGATGCACTTGACTGGAGACCAGAGGGTAAGCTGGTTGATGAGGTTGAAAAGATATTGAAATGGGGCAATGGTGGCATGGATGTTCAATCGTGGAGAGATATGCATGGCTTATGAACCAGTCCCCAAAAAGGAGATGGATAAAATCAAGAAGGATATGACCATAATAGAGCCTGAGTTCCATCAGGTTACCGAGCTTGGTGGTGTCACTCTTGTTGTGAGTAGCCACATTAACGAGGAGAAGTTCCCTTTCACGGATTATGTTAATGTATATGCAAAGGAGAAGACCAGAAAGATTGACCACAGTGTTGACGTGGCAGAATGGATAGCAAGCGAGTTTGGGGTTGACCCCAACGGGTTCATGATAATCGTTGACATAACCAAGGACAAGAAGATAGCGTCTATGGAGATAATCAGGATGTGAGGGTGATGGGCATCAACCCTATCACTGGCAAGAGATACCAGTTGTCCAAGTATGCCCGCAAAAAGGTTGCCAAATACCTTCCGACCAGCAAGCCAAAAAAGCTCCCACAATCCAATAGATATTGCACAGCGTGTGAGAAAAAGAGGATATTTAGGCTGAACCCAGTAATCGGGCACAGTAGATGCACAGTATGCGGGGGGTCTTTCTCGAAGAGGGAAGACCCGAACTATCCAAGAAAGGTGTGGAAATTGACTAAGAAGGCAGGTGTGGTAGAGGAGAAGGACATACTCACTCCAGAGCAGTTTGCAGAGAAGAATGTCAAGTGGCACAAATTCGTAAAGATACCCGTGGTTGTAGAGGCTTTCATGACAAGAAAAGTGTTGTATATCAAGACCCTTGAAGGGGTAATGAAGGCCAACAGGGGTGACTGGATTATCAAGGGAATTGCTGGCGAAATATATCCGTGCAAGCACAGCATATTCGAGAAGACATATCAAAAGGTCAAGACCGAGGGGGTTAAAGGATAAATGGTGAAGCTAAGGCGTTCTGTTGATGACTACACGCCAGAGGCTTACAGGTTCGAGGAATGGCTGAGGGTGGCTCACGGAGAGACGATTAGCCAAATTAAAGACATCGACCAACTGATAGAGCGTCTGGAAGAATGGTTGTCAAGCATTGACGTGTATGGGTCTCAGCAGGGAAGGTTTGCAAAGGCACTTTTGAGTAACCTTCTTTCTCGTAATCTCATACCTACCAAGCGTCCAAAGGAGATTGACATCATAAGGGACTTCCTTGTGGACAGGTCAGGCAGGAAGTGGCTCAAGACAGAAGAGAGACATCTTGAGCGGTTATACAAAAACCCTAAAGTCACCACTGGATACATTGCAAGGGAACTCGGAAGGAGCAAGAGGTCAATTTATGCCAAGGCCAGGAAGATTGGTGTCAAGAGGCCAGAAAACGCACTTACTGAAAGAAGAATTGCAATGATGAAGAAGCGTCATAATGCAAGAGCAATTATCGGAGATTGAGCAGGATGAGTTCAAGGGGCTGGTGAGACGGGAAGATATAATTCGAGAGTTGGAGAGGATTGATGTCGAGATTATTAAATTGCATGTCCACAGATATAGATGCAAGCGGGACTTTGTGGCAAGCCCCCAAAGCGAACTGCTCAAAATCAAGCGGTCTTTCCTGTTTGCGAAGCTGTGCGATTGCGAAGAGGAAGATGAATGGGGAGAATTGAAAAAATGACACCAAAAGAGGCTGGAGATATGGTCATCAGTGCATTTGAAACAGCTAACCGTAGATGGCACTGGCAGATACAGAGAGTTCCTTGGTGCAAAGATTGTATGAAAAAAATGGAAGAGTTAAGGAAAAAGATGGTGGACACTCCAGCAGAGGGGATGCCAAACAGACCTTAAATGGGTGATGACATGGGATTTTGGTCAGGACTTGCTCTGGGAATTGTCATAGGTGCTTTGACGGGGTTCGCTATTCCATTCTTGCTAATCAAGTATGGGATAATCCTCATCGGGAATATCATATGATATATGAAAGACAGATAAGGGCTTGGTGCTTGTATCTGTTCAGCGATGATATTGGTGGTTTCAGTGATAATGGATATAAGGAGTTTGGTGAAGCATCTCGAAGAGCAGATGGCACACAAGGACGCAAGAGAACCGAATTGTCTCTGGATAACAAATGAATTGAAGAAGTATCTTGAGCATAAGGACATCATCGGAGAGACTATCCTTAACCAGACAACGTGCCAGTGGTGCATTCTTCCAAGGAAGGGAAGGCACGCAGTTCACATGGAGAGTTTCGGGTCATTTCCAGTATGTGAGGTCTGTTTTGACCTCTACCTAAAAGCAGATTACGAACAGTTGAAATCAAGGATAAGTCAGGTTCATGGAGACGGTGGAATTGGTAATCCAGCTAAGTAAGCTGGTTGGTGGTGCAATAGGTCTCTTCCTTTTGTGGAAGATATACAGGAAGTGATATACATAAGGACGGAATTTCTTGGAGAACACATCGGTCTCTGGTTACTGATGTTCATACTTTTATCTATTGTGATACTGGTTTTGTATTTTGGCTGGATGAGTGGTGGGGTTTTTGGTGACTGTTGGCACGTGTCTGGAAACCCTTCTGACCCAGTATATCGTGAATGCCTGAGAAATTTGAGACCATGATACGCTTTTCAATCTTTCTGCTAATTATAATTGCGAGATTGGAGTTGATACCATGAGGCCACCGAATGAAATTAGTCTTAGGAAGGAAGAATTGGACATGCTTATGTTTGTGATACAGGACAGGCTCGAACTGCTTAATGACCTGAAAAGCGAGCGTGAGTTTGACGACTATGATACCAAAGAGGAGAAATTCCTATTGGGTCTTCTTGAGAAAATGCGAAGTGCTGGCCTGAAATGGAAAAAGCTCAATGATGGAATGTGGGAGACCCACTTGCCAGAGGGTAATCAGGTAATCAGGGTGGAGATGTGAGATTAAAGGATGCGTTAGAGACAGTATGGTCTGGGGTAATGCTATTCTTTTTTGTGCTGTTCTTGCTACCAGTAGTCCTTCCTATCATGGTTTTCTGGTTTGGTGGAACGTCAAGAAATAAATGTGGGGACTGTGGTGCAAAGAACAGTTATAAAAGTTCTACATGCTGGCATTGTGAAGCTCCTCTCAGACCAAATTACAATATGTAACAAAAGCGTAACATTTGCGTAATATCAGAGGTGAATTATGGGAAAATCACAGAGAAATAAGGGTCACATGTGGGAGAGGCAGATAGCCAGAGACCTTCATGTAGTCGACCCTACAGCCAAACGTAACCTGGAGTATCAGGAAGGGGGCACACGGGACATTGTGACCCGATTGCCTTTTAAGACAGGCCAAGAACCAGAAAGTCCCTACCTTTCTCCAGGCAATTAAGGAAGCCAATCAGGATAAACAGAAAGATGAGATGGGTCTTGGTGTAGTCAAGGTCACCAACAAGGGAGAATATGCAATCATGACATGGGAAGACTTCCTCAAGCTACTCAGATTATGCTTTATTCGTGTGTGAAAGTCTAAAGGCTTTTAAGTCTTACGTCCAATTATTTTCATGTTAAGGCAGATGGAGACCAAGTCCGAGACATTTTCATGGGTATGTGAATGCGGTATCGTTATTCTGCCTGACAAGGTTCATTGTTGTCTGGGTGGGTATGATGCCGAAGGCTAAGAAAACTAAGAAAGATGAGGACTGGATGGGATTTTATAATGGTAAAATACCCAAGAAGCTCAAGGTTAAACGTAAGAAGTCTGTAAAACCAAAACCTACGGTTTACCAATGCTTTTACTGCTCAAACAAAAGCGATGAAGGTGATGGTGCTTTTGTTGATAATATACTTTCTTCTGAGCCATCTAAAAAGTTTTGGGTATGCTCACCATGCATAGAGAAGCACGTCAAGCCTACCAAGGCACATATAGTTGCTTCTACCCAAAATTCTGATGATGAGGAAGATGACGGTTTCCAGCAACTAACCCCCTGGGAGCGTAGGTTGCATGAGGAGCGTCAGAAGAGTAGGAATTTCTGGCTAACTATTTTTGGTGTGTTAATCATAGCAATCATTCTCTCACTTGTAGAGAGGTCACGGATATTTTCCGTGGTTGCAGTAGTTGCACTCGTAGCGGTGTTCCTGCTGTATAAATATGAGGTAAAGATATAAGGAAAGTGATAAAATGACCCCTGCGAAACTGATAGCGGTTCTGATACTTGTAGTGTTGTTGGCATCCGTGGTATTGGGAGCTATCGTGACCATTGGGCCTGGACATCGTGGTGTCCTTCTTACCTACGGGAAAGTAGAGGACAGGATACTGCCAGAGGGATTGAGTTTTATAACTCCATTCATCAATCAGGTAGTTCCTATGAGCATCCAGACCCAAAAGATAAGTTCGCTGGAGAGTTCTGCATCAAAGGATTTGCAGG
>JASFEL010000096.1:0-5000 GCA_050124855.1 Candidatus Thorarchaeota archaeon
CTTTACAATAATGCAGATGACGTGCAGACCTTCCTTGAGGGAATGCATACGCTGATTGAGGCGACATCATAGATTAAACCCGAGGGACGACACTCAGCTCATCAGTCCGTTAATGGCCTCTCTCATTCGCTTGCTCTCTTCCACAGGATCGGGGAATGTGATGCTACTTGCAGTAATGTCCAAGGAGTCCTTGAACTTGGACACGCGGCCTTGGATTGCAACATATCTTCCAAGAGTTCTGTCAGAGTTCTGTTCCAAGGGCTCGAGTCTGTTCCCTGACTTCGCTATTAGCTCCTGAGCTTCCACTGCTGTCATCTGAAGCAGAGACTCACCAGCTTCCCCAAAGAGGGTGGTTCTTATGGAACCTGAACCATCATCGACAGTTATTTTGTATAGCATCCTATACTCAGGTTCTTTCACATCTCCGCAGACCGCACATGTGAATCGCCCCTCTTCTTCCTCCACTTTCTTTCTACAACTTGGGCAAGCCGGATAAATTGGGCTCTTCTGGGAAATTCCCACTACGATTCCACAGACCTCAACGCTTTTTCCCTCACTGCTGTCGTCTATATCTCCAATCAGCACTCTTCCAGCAGGCTGCGTTTTTGGTTGTGATGAAAGTTCGGTTAACTCTAACTGCTCGAGACGGGATCCTTTTGGATTGATCTCGATTTCAGCTCTTCGACCAACATGAACTTCTACGCCGCCCCTGAATCCTTCCTTTGCGTATGCGTGAGTGACGACAATCACATCACCTTCATTAAGGTCCTTGATTTTGTCCACGTCCTCATTCCAAAACGTAAGCCGAACCTGTGCAGTTTCATCTGCTATGATTATGTTCTGAACTCTTCCCTCTTTTCCATCTCTGTCAAACGTGTTGACCGGGAACACTCTTACTACCTTGCCTTCAACATCAACATCGCGCATTTCAACGGTGATATCTGCAAGCTCTTTCTTACCAATAGGTTCAGGGGCTGACACAGGTGCAGCTGATACTTTTAACTTCTTGAGCTTCGACCCTTTTGGATTGATAGTAATCTCGGCGTTACGGCCCATATGAATCTCAACGCCGCCTCTATAACCCTCCTTGGCATAGACATGCATGACACTAATTACATCGTCCACTTTGAGGTCCTTTATTTTGTCCACGTCTTCGTTCCAAAAGGTCAGTCGAATTTGTGCAGATTCATCTGCTATGATTATGTTCTGAACTCTTCCCTCTTTTCCATCTCTGTCAAACGTGTTGACCGGAAATATCTGAGCAACCTTTCCCTCAACATCCAAATCACGCATATCAAGAGTGATGTCTACAATCTCTTTCTTGCCAACAGGTGAGGAAGTGGTTCCCACAGTTGATTCTACGGCGTCAATCTTGACATTCAATTCTCTTTCAATCTGCGCTGACCTACCAGCATGAATCTCAATATTGCCGTAACGTCCTCTCTTTGTGTATCCTCCACGAAGGCTGAAGACCTCTCCCACTTTAGCATCTTCCATCTCTTCAGCCTCCTTATCCCAGAAGACACAGCCTGTTTCGCCCGTTTCATCAGCAACAATTAATCTAAGGACCTTGCCTTCGGACTTCCCGTCATCTCTAGAGAATGTGGTCAATGGAAAGACTTTCTGAATCTTAACTGTGACAGATATGTTGTACATCTTTTCCTCTAGTAGCTCGCCAATCTTTGTAGATGGGGTTTCGCCAAAATCGATACCAAGGTCTTCAAGCTCATACTCATCTAGAATCTTTATACCTGACATGCGGCCCATATTGATCTCAAGAGCGTCACCCAAGCCCTTTTTCACGTAGCCTCCACGTAACTGAATGACATCATCAATCTTGACGATGTCCTCCTCAACGACCCTAGTTATTTCATCCCAGAGTGTGACCCTTATCTCACCGGTTTCATCTGCAACAAAGAGGCTAGCAACTTTTCCCTCGCCTCCATCCTTGCGTGTGAAGGTTCGAACTGGATTCTTACTGACCACTCTTGCAGTCAACGGGACTCTTCCAGTAGACTCAGTTATATCCTCAATCCTGATTCGCGCTTTAGCAGAAACTTGTTGCAGGTCAATGCCAAGCTCGCGTGCAATAATCATGGCTGCTGACTCTTCATTAACAACTTCTGGGCCAAGCTCTTGTCTCTTCTCCTCAATCATTTTGAGGACTTCATCTCGTTGATGCTCTGTGTGTTTCAGAATGAGCTCAATCGTTTCTTCAAGTGTGAGCACTTCTATTACCGTCCTGACGACCACTGATGGCGATTGGTCATCATCACGTACATCGTTTCTGCTTTAAAGCTCACTACTCAAAGACGCCGAGCTAGCTGCCAGCTTTGTCTTGCCGAAAGATAAAAGACGTATACCAATAACCGTGGTCTGACGAACTGTGACCGAATCCGAACACCCAAGCCTTCCAAGCCATAGTGTGAGCTACGAGCAATATTTCGAAGTCCTGAACAAAGAGGTTGAGAAAATCTATGAAATTGCAGAGAAGGCTAGGGCAATGGGATATGATCCTACAACTAGAGTTGAAATCCCTCCAGCTCATGATGTTGCAGCCCGTGTAGAAGCCACTCTCGAAGGTCCTGTTGGAGTGGCTAAGCGAATCAGAGAGCTCATTCAAGAGTATGAAACTCGCGAAGAAGTGGCCTTTGCAGTTGCTAGAGAGATTGCAATAGGCGAGCTAGGAGAGATTAAAGAAAAAGAAAAGGCCGCTGACAAGGCTGTTCGTGTGGCCCTTGCTATCTTGACCGAGAGCATAACAGCTGCACCTATAGAAGGCATCTCCAAGGTTTTGATAAGAGGATTTGGTGATGACCGATACCTTGCCCTTTACTTGGCCGGTCCAATACGCGCGGCAGGCGGAACTGAGGCCGCAATGACGGTGTTAGTAGCAGACTATGTGCGGCAGGTCCTTGAACTGCCTCCATTTGTTGCAACCGAACGTGAGATTGAGCGTGCTGTGGAGGAAGTGGAGCTGTATGCAAGATATGTGCATCTTCAATACCCTGTTGAACCAGAGCTGGTTAGGCTCGCTGCAACCAGACTCCCAATTATGCTAACTGGAGATCCCACAGAAGAATTTGAGGTCACTGGAAGTCGTGATGTTGAAAGAATCGGGATTGGAGTCAATCGTGTACGTGGAGGGGCGGTCTTAGTTCTGAATGATGGGGTCGTAGGTAGGGCTGCAAAGCTGGCCAAAATAGTCAATGAGAACTCAATCAAGGGCTGGGAATGGTTGAATGATTTAGCTGCTAAGACATCCAAGGCGGCATCAGCCGAGGCTGAAGACTCTGTTGAGAAAAAGCTTGAGCCCAAGTCTGACTATCTAGCTGATGTCATCGGGGGACGGCCAGTCTTTTCCCATCCATCTAGCATAGGTGGATTCAGGTTGAGATATGGCCGATCCCGTAACACAGGTCTTGCAGGAGTTGGGGTTCACCCCGCCACTATGTTTCTAGTAGATGAATTTCTGGCTACAGGGACCCATATCAGAACTGAACGACCTGGCAAGGGGTCAATCGTTGCCCCTGTTGATACAATAGAGGGTCCTATTGTCCTACTGAAGGACAAGTCTGTGAAACAGATATTCACGGCCAGTGAGGCGAGGAAACTTCAGGGGCAGATAGAGCGCATCCTCTACCTAGGTGATATTCTTGTAGCATTGGGCGAGTTTCTAGAGAACAATCATCCATTAGTTCCTTCAGGATACTGTGAAGAATGGTGGTCTCATGACCTTGAAAGCGTCTATTCGAGTCTTGATACCAAGAAGATACAGAAGCGCATCGCCGGTTCTGACGTCACCCCTGAAGATATAGACGCCTTCATTGTGTCACCATTAATCCGAATCCCAAGTCCAGAGGAATCTATTGTTCTCTCGACTAAATTTGGAATCCCACTTCATCCTAGATACCTGTACCGTTGGTCCGCGCTCACTGTGGAAAACATGCTTGATATCAGGAGCTGGCTACTCACGAAGCACAAGATTGAGCAAAGCTCAGATGGAGAGCGGATGACACTTCCCAACGATCGGAAATACAAGAGTATGCTGGAGAAACTAGGAGTTCCTCACTTCCTTACTGATGACCGCAAACGAATCGAGCTTATAGACAGTCCTTTGACTATCTTGTCACAGCTTGGTGAGAAGAAGGACACGGCAGTGGGTAGCAATGCATTGGATGCACTAGCCTCGTGTGCGAAAGTGCCTTTGAGAGATAAAATGGGCTTTTCCATCGGAGCTAGGATGGGTCGGCCAGAGAAGGCTCAAGAGAGAAAAATGCGACCCCCAGTCCAAGTCCTATTCCCTGTAGGCCGTTCCCTTTCCACCGAACGCAGGATGGTTAAGGTGGCTAAGAGTACAGATCAGACCGCCCGAATCCATGACTACGACCTCGACAATAACAGACCTGTGCCTAAACCTCCAGCTGCTGGGGTCAAACTTGAGCTTGTACATAGAGTCTGTCCCGCATGTAAGAATGAAACCTTCGAATCACGATGCAATAAATGTGGCACTCATACTGAGGTACAGAAGTGGTGTTCCAGCCCTGATTGCGGTAAACCTGTAGACCCGATTAGTGGAATGTGCCCATCGCATCCTGGTGCACAGGTGCGAGGCACAAAGGAGAGGCAAGTTGACATTAGAGGCCTGTTGGAGCGTGTGAAAGCAGAAATAGATGAGCCTCAAGCATATGACCTTCGTGCTGTTCTAGGTCTTACGAGTGACCTGAAGATTCCCGAATATCTTGGAAAGGGAATTCTTCGAGCTAAACATGATGTCTATTGTTATCGTGATGGGACAGCACGGTTTGATGTCACAGATGCCCCCCTCACACATTTCAGACCCCGAGAGGTTGGGGTTCCAGTTCGTAAGCTACGGGAGCTGGGTTATATCAGTGACCATCAAGGGGCTCCGCTAGTTTCCGACATGCAAATACTCGAGCTCAAGGTTCAGGATCTAGTAGTGCCTGAGAACTGTGCTGACTACATGGTTCGCGTCGGGC
>JASFEL010000097.1:0-4913 GCA_050124855.1 Candidatus Thorarchaeota archaeon
TGCTGAGCGATGATGAGAAGAAACTGCGAGATGAAGTCCGTGCCTTTGTTCGTGACAACGTGGATCCAAATCTAATTGTTGCTATGGATTCAAGGGAGAAGGAGTATCCCTATGAGTTCATCAAGGCTGCCGCTAAAGCCAACCTGCTTGGACTCAGATTTCCAAAGAAGTATGGCGGTAGAGGCTTAGGCTGGGTCTCTGAGATGCTTGCAGTAGAAGAAGTTGGCGTTTTAGGGATTGCTCTTGGATGTGCATACTCTCTCCCCAGTATCATTGGAGAGGGCATAGACAAGTATGGATCAGAGGCGCAGAAACGAGAATACCTGTTGCCAACTTTGAAAGGTGAGAAGATATGCGGCGAGGGTCTGACCGAACCACGTGGTGGCTCAGATTTCTTTGGTACTAACACCACCGCAATAAGGAAGGGTGAATCTTTCCTCATAAATGGAGAGAAACGTTTTGTAGCTGGAGGAGTTGGCGCTGACTACTTCCTAATCTATGCAAAGACCGACTTCGAAGCTCCGCCTCACAAATCGCTTAGTGCATTCTTAATCGACCGCGATGCAGGTGTCAAGGTCGAAGAAGAGTATGAACTCATGGGTTGTCGTGGTATGGGTGCTGCTCGAATCTTGATGTCAGATGTGGAGATTCCTGAGTCCAACCTCGTCGGAGAACTCAATGGTGGAAATGATGTGTTCAATGCAATGATGGTTCCAGAACGTCTGACATCTGCTGCAGGTGCAATTGGAATGGGACAGGTGGCCATAGAGCTAGCAGCAAGATATGCAGACAAGCGTGAAGCATTCGGCCGACCAATCCGCAGGTTTGAGGCTGTTAGCTTCAAGGTGGCTGACTGTGTTACTGAGCTTGATGCGGCACGTGGATTGGTTTATCGTGCAGCTAATGTGGCAGACACAGGCGCTTGGTGTAGGAAAGAGGTATCCCAAGCAAAGGTGTATGGGACAGAGGCAGGGTTCAGTGCAGTCCATGAGGCTATGCAAATTCTTGGAGGAATCGGGTATACTGATGTCTATCCAATTGAGCGACTCTATCGTGACGCGAGGTTGGCGACGATATGGACAGGTAGCAACGAGGTTCAACGCCTCATAGTCCAGAACGAGATATTCAAGGATATCCTATCTCTTGACAGGACTTTGAAACGTGACATAGAGCTGGACACGCCAGGTGCTCATAAAACAGAGGAAAAAGTTTACTCGGAAGATCCAACCAAGTACTATCCGAAGTGAATGTGTCATTCCATGAATATTGTTCTAGCAATGTTATCACGAATGACAAAGTCTGCAAAGTTGTCCTTCCCTCTCTTAAGCCCCTCCTTGTACACTTCTTCAACCTTAGCTCGGAATTTCTGAAGTCTTGTCATCTCATAGTCAGCATTCCCTGAGCCAAACGTTTATAGCGTTACTAATTTCACTATTGTTAATAACGGTACAGTATGTGCGATAATTCTGAATGGAGATTTTGTTAATAATGGCAGAACTACAATGTGCAAAATGTGGACAGAAAGTAGATGTTCCAGTACACTGCGGAAAAGAGATGCATCAAGAAGGCGACCAGCTAGTTTGTTGGATGGGGCCATCATGCGGACACCAAGACATGCCTAGTCATTGTGGGCAAGTAATGGAGTACAATGCTTAGACTACCATCTATCCCAGTGAACAATCTCTGAGAGGGGTCTTCTCGTAGATGGCTTCTTCTCTTTCTCTTTGTTTCTCTCATCCAGAAGCTCAATGTCACCCTCATAACCAATGAATATCACAGTTCCAATCCTGTACTCTTGAGGCATACCAGTGATTTCTTTCAGTTTGTCTTCATTCCACCCTGCAGTGGGATGGCCCAGTAGACCAAGATGCACAGTCTGTAAGAGGATATTTTCCGTAGCTAGTCCAATATCCATCATAAAATACGGTAACTCATGTGCTGGACACCCTCCGTCTGATTTTGCAGCAACGATGATCATGACTGGAGCCCTCCTTCCCCATGAGTTACCTCTGCTCAGAGCCTCATGAGCCTCTGCAAGAGCATCTGGGCTTTTAATCACGACAAAGTTCCATGCTTGGGTATTCCCACAGGACGGAGCCTTTCTACCTGCCTCTAAGATGGACTCCAGTATCTCATCAGGAACCGGGTTATCAGAATATGCTCTGCCGCTACGTCTCTTGAGAATCTCT
Source organism: Candidatus Thorarchaeota archaeon (assembly GCA_050124855.1). GTDB lineage: Archaea > Asgardarchaeota > Thorarchaeia > Thorarchaeales > Thorarchaeaceae > SMTZ1-83. The sequence goes on from JASFEL010000097.1 coordinate 2,190, forward strand.
TTCAGAATGAGTCCATTCTTATCACTCATGCATGGCAACCTCACAATGAACAAATATGCCCGGAGTAAAACTGTTTTGTCTATTGTGGAAATGGGAAACGTTATGAGCGGTCAGTTACTTAATGCAATCCAGCAAGAGGAATGGCAATTGCTGCAGGTTTCGGTTCTAGATGCGCTATATGCAGGTCTACCAGGACTTGTGATCGGCTTTCTCGTAGGATTCATTTTAGGTGCATCCAAGTCCCTAAGTACCAGAGATCGATTTTTCATCACTATTGCAGCGGGGCTATTTGGAGGAGTTATCATCACAGCACTTCTACTGACCACTAACATAATCATTGTCGATCCAGGTGATGATCCGGCGCGGCTAAGTATGATGTTCCTGCTAAGTATAATGACCACCTTTGGAGGCATAGGGGTTGGAGCTGTATTGCACTGGGAACCATTTGCAGCTCCGCCTCCCAAGCGTCATGTCAAGTTCGACCCTGAGGAAGATGACGAGGAGTTTGACCGACAGATAAAGGAAGCAATGGGCGGCTAATACTCAATAGAGACTCGATAACCATTAAAGCAATGTAAACCTACCAACGCGAGATGCTTTTGCCATCGGAGGTTAATTAGACGTGAAAAGGACGCTGCCACATCTTGCGTTTATTCTGTTCATCGCAGGTATTCTATGTATGTATCCACTAGCACCAGTTCAGGCTCAGACTTGGACAGATGATGGTGCCCTTACATTTCTCTTGGAAGTCAATGACATGTCCGCGGCTGATTCAGATGTTTCATCTCCAATCCCTTACAACCTAACTGATAATTTAGAACTTGAGCTGACCATAGAGGCAATCCAGAACCTCACCATTCACGCAATGAGATTTGTCATTCAATACATGGGAATGCCACTCGTAAATCAGGAGATTCCAATCAACACCGCAGTTCCCACCGGAGTCCCCATAGCATTAGTCAATGAATCAATCCCATTAGGCCCCAGCCTCAGCTTCGGAGGCTTCGACCTCATATCTGGAACGATTATAGGTGAAGTCACGTTCATCTATTCTTTGCTTACTGATCCAGGGACTAATACTACACTGCCTGAGGACTTTGTTTTGCAGGTTGGAGCCACAGGCGTAGCCGCTATAATGTCTGTGAACGGTCTGATAACGGTCGGCTTTACAGTGATGGCAGTATTTTCGCTGCTCATGGCTCTTGACGACTTCCAGCAGGGAATTATGGCAGCACGAAAGATGCGCGGAGCAAAGAGAGGCTCAGATGTGGGGATTTTTCCTGCGGCAGTAGTTCTTCGGCGTAAACCAAAGAAGAACGGAGAAAAAATCAGCAAGGACGAGTTGGTCCAAAGAGTCAGTGATTCAGCTGGGAAATCCTGGGATCACAAGAGATGCCCCCAGTGCGGCAAGAAGTGGAAGAAAGATGCTGCAGATTGCTCAAAGTGCGGCATTGACGAACTTTCTGCCGTGAAATACTTCTCTCAAGACATCGCAGAATATGCGCCAAAGGCAATGAAGGCAGTGAAACCAAAGAGCAAAGTCACAGTTGGCTCCTTTTCCAAGAAACTCAAGCTCAAGCCTGCTAAAGGTGGTGCACTGGCTGCAGCTCTCACTGATATGGGAATCTTCCAGACTCGGAGTGTCAAGGTACCATTGATGAAGGTAGCATTCGCTGGAATGACTATTGCAGGATTTTACTGGAGCTGGTTGCAGATTCTGAGTGGAGCCACTCCAAGCCTCTTGGACGCGCTCCTGTACGCCGCTGCTGGCCTTGTTGTATCTGTAGTGGTTGCCTATTTCATGAACTTCTTGGCAAGAGTACCGAAGCTTGGTTACGACCAATAACTGACTAGTGTAGATGGAGGGACCTAGCTAGTTCCTCCCTCTCCACCCCACAATGTGATGAAGATGAATCAGAATGAGCTTGGTCCTTTCAGATGGGAGAATGACGAAGTTGAAGTGTTTATTCCCTATAGCGGAGCTGGAGTCGGAACTGCAATCATTTTGACTTCCAAATTCACCGGGAAGATGATGCTACTTGATGTAGGTGATGGCACATTAAGAGATCTCCTCGGACTAGGCAGTACACAATTTGTCAATGACCTTGAACTGGTAGCAATATCACATGGCCACTTTGATCATATGGGGGGCATCCACACAATATTGGGTTTTCTTCGAATGATGAACCGAATTGAGAAGCTCCACATACTCCTCCCTGTTGAATGCACAGAGGCAATAGACGCTATCAGAGGTTTCAGACGGGTCTACAAGGAATCCTTGCCTTTCGAGTTCTGGTATCATGAATTGACCCCGGGATCTGAATTCGACACCGATTTCTTCAAGGTAGCTTCTATTGGGGTGGAACACTTTGGAGCTGAGAACAAGGAAACTCACGATGTATTCATGCCCGCTCTTGGATATAGAATCCGTATTGGTGATACTACTATTGGATACACTGGCGATACTCGTCCCTGTGCAGGAGCAGAAGAAGTCGTTCTGGATACTGACTTGGCTATAATCGAAGCCACACGAAAGGTAACTCCAGAATCAGAGCGTCGTGTACATCTGTCAGAAGAAGAAGCTAATGCATTAGGAAAACTTGCGAAGGACTATTTGCTCGTTCATAGAATCCCAGTTATTGAGGACTAATTCGCTCTAATGAGAATGAAGCCTTCAAACCAACACTCACATGAAGCCTTGGATTAGCCAGAAAAACACCATCC
>JASFEL010000098.1:0-4897 GCA_050124855.1 Candidatus Thorarchaeota archaeon
CTTTCCACCAAACCCACAGTTAGGTAGATAGTCCTCATCAGGTGACATATAGAAGGCACGTCCACCTATGAAGAGACGCTTAGGATTCTCTCTGTCCTTGACAATATTCTCCCAGAACATTCTCTCACGATCCTCCTTGTATACATCAATCTCGCAGCAAGCCTTGCGTATTTCATTCATACGACATACTGCACAATCACATATATCTCTCATGCGTACTCCTTTCACTTACTACAAATGAGTAAGATACCCACGGCAAGGGGGTACAGCAGTGCAGGAAGGGCAGGGCAAGGGGCAACAAAGCCCCGCCATTCTTACATCATTACACCAACTTGTGTAATAGTTTAATACCCAATCCTTGTCTGGGAGTAGGAATTCAACACAATCCCAATTTCTCACAAAACTCACGATCCAGACCTTACACTTCACCAGCTCACTTCCCCACTTAACACCTGAAAGGCCCGTGGTTACGTAAATCTCACGAAGGAACGTGGTGGAGGTAAGGCTGCATTGGTCCCCGATAGGGACTCCGCATCGGAGTACTTCCCGAACCAGTCCTACTATGGTCCTTGGTAGGGCTCCCGCACCGGCTCGGAGTCGTTTCATGACGCCTCCTCCCTCTTCAAGTGAAGATAGCAGCAGGGGCAGTCTTCATCATACCCACATTCAGGGCAGACCCTAAGGTCTACGTCTATGAGAGTATGACATTCCGGGCATTCTTTGCGAATAGCCATTAGCATCCTCCCATCTTTTCAAGCTCTTGCTTGTAGAGAACGTACAGATACTTCTCATATAGTACCTGATAGAAGTCAGTGACTTCTCTGTCTACCTCATTGAGTAGATGCTCGGTGGGATACTCCTCTTCCATATACTCGTTGAGGTAGGACATGCACTCATGGGCAAAGTTTAGCCGCTCGGCCGAGAATGACCTATCACATTGAGGACATACACCATGTGATGTAATGATGTTGTCCTCCATGATGACGGCTATCTGCCCGCCACAGTTCATAGGACAGTTGATAGTCTCTACAATGTGCATTATTGCACCTCCTTAGGTGGGAAATAGTGCGACGGGTACATCTAGACCGGTCGTCAGCCGCCCCGTCGCTCTTCTAGTTTTAGCAGAAGCGCTCATCTATTGCATCGTATTCACCCCAAAGCAGTTGCTCGGCGGGAATCTTGATGTACATATGCTCAATGAACGCTAACCGGTTCTCTAGCGGCTTGATCTCTTCGACATCAGCAGCTATCTTGTAGAGTGCGTCGATCTTCTCCTTGAGATCTTGGGCCACTTCGAACCAGTCTGTCTCTTCGCGCTTCTCGATTACACTGTGCTCCTCATACCAGAGCACCTGACCAGAGATATTCTCACAGGTATAGCACTTGACTATGAGTCTCTTGTAGTTGGTCTCGAAGGCTCCGTTGCGATCGTTGGTACCTTCTACGTAGGTGTCTTGGTAGACGATAGGCAGCAGCCTGTTGAACTGGGTATCACACTCAAAGCAGTGACACCTAGCCCAGAATCTGATCTCAGGCTTCTCGAGGTTAAGCGCTCTCTTGCACTGCTCAAACAGAGCCTTGATGGATGCAAGCTGCCGATTAGTCATCGGCCTATGACCAGTGGGCTCCATCTCTTTACATCTGCGGACCCACTGGCTCCAGAACTTGCCCCACATTCTGTTGAGCATCTTTGCTTGGAAAGCACGGCGGATGGCCTTGATCTCCCTCCGTCGATTGTCCTGGTTGGGCACCTTCCAGTTAATGATGCGTCTGATACGCCTCTTCAGGGCATCGCGGGTGTTGTCATGGCCAGGCCACGCTGTCTCTTCGAGCCACTCAATCACGTTCTGAGGAACATTAGGCAGCTCAAAGTCCACAGTGATGAATAGCGTCTCATCAAGTAAGAACTTAGATGGACTACGAAAGTCCATCGCTAGCTCCTCCTCTTTGAGGCGAGAGCCACCACTCTCACGGCGGACCTCCTCCTGCTCACCGTGGGTGAGATTGACACGAAGGTCACCGTACCGCGGCATCTTAAACTCTGCCACGTGCTCCCAGTCTGCATGGGGTAGCGGTACAACCTTGACCCATACATTCCAGTCGGTGGGCTCTATGACACCGATTGAATACAACGGCTCCATGAACCGTAGACGGACAGGATCCTTAGCCTTAGCAGGATCCTTACAAGGGCGAGCCTTGATCCATACTTCATGCTCACTCTTGCAGTCTCTACGTAGAGCAGTTAGATCATCACGCTCCATGACTACACCGGTCACGAAATAAAGCATCGGATCGGCAGCCATTTCGCGTAGATCTTCGGCATCATCTAGGACATTGAAAAGTGCAGGTTCAAACTCATCCTGCCCTTCCCAATACCGTCGGCGCTTGTCCTGCTCAGCAAAGTGCTTCGCATACGCGCGCTCTGACTCGTCCCAAGGGTCTAGCATTTGCTTCTCCTTGGGTCGGTCATCGACGGCACCACGCCTGTCGTAGATCTTGATCTTTTCCATGGTTAACTACCTCCTTGGTTAAGGCCTGCGTTCTCCCTACATTGTAGCTACAATATACGCAATGGCCACGATGATGAGACATACATACCCCAGACACATTGATCCCATGCTACCACCTCCTTTCCATTTCGATGATGTCACTGTAGTCATCCTCTACTGGAGAATGAGGAGCAGTGCCTCTTTCTTCGAGAAACTCGAGCAGGTCACATTCGCAATGCTCGCCATAGCATGAAGGGCAGTCACCACAACCACGTCCTTCACACTCCCAGTACCCGCAAGCGCAACGCTCACTACGGTAAAAGCCTTCGGCAAGACCGTGGTGATACGTAGGTGAGATATACTCACCTTCTGCTCTTGCAGCTTCACATACGTTACATGTGCACATAGGCACCTCCTTCTGGGCCTTGAGTAGCCCCGGGGAGAGGGGAGCTATTTGCTCCCCCGTCCCAAGCGTACTCAAGCGTTAGAAGGGAAGGTCTCCCTGCTCACCTTCAGGGATGTCTACCTCTTCCGGGTCAGCCTTGTCGGTATCCCTTGGGGATCCAAGCAACTGAACGTTAGTAGCAACGATCTCGGTGGTCCACCTGTCGTTGTTATCACGATCAGTCCACTTGCGGGTCTGCAAGCGACCCTCGACCAGGATCTGACGACCTTTGTAGGCATACTCGCCCATGATCTCGGCAAGCCTACCCCATGCGATGACTCGATGCCATTCGGTACGTTCACGCTTATCACCACTCTGGCGATCGGTCCATGCTTCATGGGTAGCAAGCCTCATTGTAGCCTTAGCTGTACCACTGGGCGTATAGCTCAGCTCAGGGTCAGCACCCAAGTTACCTACCAAGATTACACGATTTAAACTAGCCATGATACTACCTCCTTGAGATTTCTGCCGCGAACAACTCATCTTCGAGCCTATCTCGATCAGATAGAGTTAGTTCGACTGGCGTTACGATGACTACACGTCCTTCTGTGTCCTCACCCTTTAGCATCCTGACGCTCAGGTCCTTGAAGCTGAACTCAGCCCAAGTGCCAGTGAAGCAATGAGTGGCACACTTTGGATGTACCCGTTGGATGACCTTTAACGAGGCCCCCTCCAGACGGTACACCCACAATAGGTCGCTGACAATATTATGCCAACTTTCGCTTAGGGTTATTACGCCCATAAGCACCTCCTTTCTGGTGCAGTAGCGCACCTAGATGCGCCCCTTTACAGAGGCGCATTTACTACGCTACTACTGGCCGTCTTTGAAGCCCTCTTTTACACCATCATAGAGAGCAACACAGGGCTTGACTACCTTGAAGGCAGCCTTACCAAGAAGCTTGCCAGTGTTCTTGAGAGTAAAAGCATCTTTGTGTGCACTATACTTCTCTTGCACAGCATCGATAACCACATCTTTCATTGTACTGAATCTACTTTTCTTCATGACATTCCTCCTTGATTTTAAGCAGTTGCTTGATGCGTTCCTTCGCTACCCACGATGGTGTAGCGAAACCAGACTTAACTTCATCCTTGAACGTTACTCCTTGTACTGACATCTTCATGTTACACCTCCTTATTCTTAGTCTGCTATTACAGCTAAGAACATACAGATTAAGAAGAAACCTACACATGAAACAATCTTGATTAGAAAGAACAGTTCATAACTCATACTATACCTCCTTGACTACGTATTCCTTGCCAGTGGTAAGCTTAGCTATACGCTTACCGGTATCAGTACACTCTAGGTAGGCAGTCATATTATCACACCTACCTACACACCATACCAACAGAGGACAGTCTATACAGTCTTTCCACATTAGTACACCTCCTCAGTTATCTGCTCAAGATACTCTGCTACAGCAGGTACAGGTTGATGGAGCAAGAACTCAGCAGTCATACCATCCATGTTAGGCAATGATATCACTGTATCAGCAGTACCATGTAGTACTTCTCTCTCTCTCATCTTCTGTCTAGGACCAGTGTCCATAGACTCTTCAGTACCAGCAGTACCACAACCCTCTGCCAACAGCTGTTTGACATATTGTTCTGCTGTGAGTTCAATCTCTACCGGATCTACCACTACATCAGTCTCTTCGATCAATTCTACCATTTTATCCTCCTGTTCATAGATCTCATCTACTATCGCTCTAGCCTCTCTGATCTTTTCGAAATACTCTTTTGTTAACATGTCATTACCCTCCTTTTTAAAGTTCATTGTTGTTCTTTTTCCTTAAAGTACACGGTGCCCCCTCGAAACAGTAGGGGACCCAAAGACCCAACAATATCATCAGTAGGATAGCCCCAGACGTTTTCTATTTCAGCTCTATATGGTGAGATTCTCCCTGTGTGTGGTTTTTTCTGATTTGGGTCTTAATAGGACAAATAATTCACTTTAGTGTACCCG
>JASFEL010000099.1:0-4885 GCA_050124855.1 Candidatus Thorarchaeota archaeon
TGAATCACCTCCTCTTGGCGTACCGAAATCGCAACACTGCCTACCTTGTGTCCTTGATCCGCATAGGCGTGAGCTTCTGCAATCTGTTCAAAGGGATAGGTCCTATCAATTACTACACGTAGGTCATTTGACTCTAGAAGTTCTTTGAGAAAAATCAAATTCTCTGGACCACTTGCTATTGCAAATATCGCTTTCTTTTTCCCAATCTTTGATGTCCAGAGCTGCTGCAGAAGGAGTCGATATGAGGGCACAGTTGATAGATAGATTCCATTTTCTCGAAGTATTTTCTTGCATTTTGAGAAAGAACTCTTCCCCACAGCGTCAAGTATTATGTCGTATACTTCTTCTTCTTTGGTGAAATCGGTTGTTGTATAATCAATTACTCTATCAGCACCTAGTGATTTTACTAATTCAATATTCTTTGTACTGCAAACACCTGTAACGTTAGCTCCAAAATACTTCGCTAGTTGTACAGCAAATACACCAACCCCTCCTGATGCTCCATTTATGAGAACCCTATGTCCTTTCTGGATATTTGCAAGTGTTCTGAGGAAGTGTAATGATGTTATTCCCCCAAATCCAATGGACGCACCTTCTTCATAACTCATGCCAGGTGGCATTGTTGCTATTGTTGCATTTTCTGTGCAGACGACATATTCTGCATACGATCTATTGACGCAACCGAATATCCTATCTCCTTTCTTGAACTTGGTAACATCACAGCCAACCTCAACTATTTCTCCTGCCACTTCGTTGCCCAAGATTTCCTCTTTTGATGGTCTTAGACCCATCATTAATCTTCCAAAGGGCCAAAGTGGTGCCGTTCCGCTTCTTATTCGATAATCCATGGGATTTACAGAACTAGCGTGAACTCTTACCAATACTTGGTTGTCCTGGATACTTGGTTTCTCTATGTCTACTAGGACCAAAACATCCGGTGGTCCGAATTTTCGGATAATTGCTGCTTTCATCTAACAGTTCCTCCTAACTTAATTCGTATCGTTCATATCTCATGATTTTCTTGAGATCAATCAGAGATGCAATTTCCTTGGAGCTTCTATGGAGGTCCTTGTGAAAGAAAGCATAATGACCGAAAATATTCATGAGCATATCTAGGTCCATCTTCGATTTGTACAGATGGGGGTATTTTGCTTCAATCCATGAAATTAGCCTACTGTAGAAATCAACTATGGATGAAAGGTTATCATCCACAAGCTTACTGATATGATCAAAGTCTAAGTCTGGATTCATGTGTTGTATCACTCTCTTCAATGGGTCAAAGAAATCTTGACCTATTTTTGATTGGAGAGGGGTATCATACTGATCAAGAAATGCAATCGAAGTTCGCCCATAGTATGTTGTATAATGGCGACCCTCAAGGATTTTCGCAACTTCCTTTAGATATCCATATTCCATTAGGCTCTTAATATGAAAATGAAAATTAGAAAGAGAGCATCCCTCACTTGCCGGGCTATTGATGTAGGCTTCATGCAATTCCTTGGCAGAAAATGCATGTCTGCGAGAGAGATTGCTTTCCCTGCCAAATTCGTCCTCAATCCCGTCACGAAGGAACTTGATAATAAACCACTTTACTTCAGACTGACGTACTTGTCCGATATTTGTGGACTCCTTTTTACTAAAGAACTCTAGCTCGTGCCAGTATGTGTAAAGCGTTTTCCTAGCCTCATCCATCGTAGATTTTTCAGACTTCATGTATCATTCTCACCATTTAGCATTAACTGAACGGTACGATTTAGTACGAACTGAATCGTAGACTACTTCCATATATGTGTATCTATTCAGAAACAATTAGTGTTCAAGTGTGAGATTTGATTTGCAGGGTTATGGAGGAACATCAATTCAGTAAAGATTCGTTCCAATTCAGATTCTCTGCTATTGACTCAATTCCGCGATTGTGGTTTGAATGTTAGAAGGCCTTAGTAACCTGTCTTGGTAAATGTTACTTATCAGAGAAGAATTGATTGCAACAGGAGTCACCTTCCATGAGAGTCTTTGTCCTTCGAAAGACAATATCAGGATACGCCTTTACAATGGCGAAATCCTCATTGCATTTGAAGAGAATTCCGTAGTCCTTTTCGCCTATAGCAAGATATGTATCTGCATGCGGACACTTTGTACAGCGGATTTGGATACCCTCCTCACTCCTCTCAATTGTAAACTCACCCTCACTCCATCCTTCCCACATATCTCGAACAATGTCAGCAGCAGTTGAAAGATTGAATTTCTTAACCCAAGCCTTTGCATCCTTAGTCAAATGCTCTGCCAAGATTTCGCTTGCTATGCCATTATAATCAGGACCATAATCACGGTCCCAAGCATCGATGAGTTCTCGCAACTTCTCTGGGTTAGTATCATTATTTCGAATCTCCACAATTCGTTTCCAAATTTCCTCACGGTCAACTATTTCATCCTGCATACAAAACCCAGTAATCCAATTTGAGTACGCTATTTGATTCTATAGATTGACGTATTTAGAGAGAAAATAATGATCAATATCAGAGCAAGAGTCAATTGAATCGAAAAAGAAAGATGTGGATAGTCTTAACTCGGAGTAAATGGGTTGAACTACCAAATAATAATGAAACATCGGCATCCTTTTGGTGTGTGGGAATCTTTTTGGCGTGTGTGTGGTTTGGGGTATGCTCTTGTGGTAGTTAGTATCTCGGAGGTCCGCTTTGTACAACATTGAGGGCGTCCTCCATCTCACCCTTCCATATTACCTCTACGTACCAAGTTGACCCGTATTCAGCACATACGTCAATCCATGAATCTTTCTCTGGATTTCCGGTTGACACACCCATGCATACAATGTCAAAAGGATCTTTGCTTGTTCGGTGTTCTGTAACGAAGTTTCCTATGTCCTCATAATCTGATAACTCCAAATTTCCACTAACTCCTAATGGAAATACACCATCGTACTTGACTGCTCTTTCGAAGGGCTTTTTCAATGGCCATGAACCTGCACACCAGACTGGTATTCTTGGCTTTTGGATTGGTGTTGGCTTGAAAGTTACTTCATCAAATTTGTAATGTTTTCCCTGGAATGAATATGGTTCGCCACTCCATAGGCCTGTAATTATGTCCAATGACTCATCAAGCTTCTCCGCCCTTATTCTTGCACTCATGTCCTCACATTCAAACTCAGCGTCAGATGGACCACCCAAACCAACACCAAGAATCATACGTCCGTTGGAAAGGACATCAAGAGATGCAGTTTCTCGTGCGATTTTTTGTGGACGTCTTCGGGGAAGAGGTGTAACAGTGGTTCCTATTCGAATTCTCTCTGTAACTGCGGCTATGCCTGATAGTGCAACCCAAGGATCAGCAACACCTTCTTTGAATCCAGTTTTTGGATTAATATGATCCCACATGAAGAAGCCATCCCAATTGCATTCCTCGGCTTCTTTGGCCAACCTCACAAAATTCCTAGGATCTCCATTCAACACATAATTCGAGATATAAACTCCATATTGCATTACACTACACCATACCAAGAACTCTTCTCTAACACCCTAGAACATGTATCTTATTCTCAGTAACACCGAGTTGAGATTCTTTGAATAATGCTTCACCTAATTCAGCTTCTAAAGAGCTTGATAAGTTCCTGATAGTTGTCCATTCCCTTTTCAGAGTTAAAAGATTGAACATTCTCTTTGAGTTCATCCACTGTCTTTACTCCAAAGACTACTGTATCCGCTCCGGAATCTAGAGCGTAATTGATACATTGACTGGGTGTCGCGGCCTCATGTAGCTTCAGAGAATATTTCCTTCCCCCACTGTAGTATGCAGCCAGTTCCGTTTTCCTAGTTGTGAACAATTTTCCTTTGAGAAGTGTCTTAATCCCGATGACAGCTATCTGCTGCTCCTTGCATGTATTGATCAGAGCCTTCGTTGCCTCATTGGACCCTGTGGCGAAGTTGAGTGTAAACATAGTCATATCATACTCCCCTTCGTCAATTATTTTTGAGAGTAGCAATGGATTATGCCCACTCACACCAATTGTCATTGCCCTTCCATCCTCCTTTAATTGGAGAAGATAATCAATAATTCCATTCTTCTTTACTTTCTCGTAATCCTCAACATTGCGTACATATTGCATGAGCGCAATATCAACAGAATCCACATCTAGCTGATTTAACATGCCATCAAATGATTTCTCGATATTTTTCAGAGTTCTTGATAGCATGCTCCTGTCTTTTTGGACATTGTAGATATTTCCTAAATGAGCTGCAAACGTAATCTTGTCTCTCCTTCCCGAAATAAAATCTCTAAAGACATCAAAGAAGTAGGGGAAATTGAAAACCAAATCATAATGAGTAATCCCCAACTTGTATGCTTCTTCCAAAATATGCCTAGAGTGTTCCTCCCTTGTCAGATGTTTGACCTTACGTACTCCGCGAACAAAATGTTCTATTCCTAGGCCAAGCTGATCCAAATAGACTCCATTTGATTTAAGTCGATTTCGAGGAAGGCTGCTCATAATTAGTGTACAAAATTCCGAATATTAAAGACTTCAGCTCAATAAAATCGAGAGATAATGCTAGGAGAAGTTGAGGGAACGCAATGCTACTTTGCTCTTGCAAGAATCCAGAAATGTGTTTCAGTTTCAGTCTCAGTTCGGATTTCAACAGCCCTTGCGAAATTGATCTCAAAATCTGCGGATTCGAGTAGTTCAATACTCTTCTCTGGACCATGGTAGCTCCAGTACATAGGCACAGATTGTAAATCATCCCAGATCCACACTCCATCAGTACCTTCAGGATGTACTCCAATACTGAATAAGAGAGAACCTTCTTTCCTGAGAATACGATGAAAATCTAGAAAGAGTCTGGAATGCTCTGTTCTTGGAATATGAAAGACTGCA
>JASFEL010000100.1:0-4875 GCA_050124855.1 Candidatus Thorarchaeota archaeon
CCCAATCTCTACTTTCAATTCGCCCGATGCTGCTGATGCTTCCGACAGCATCTGATTCAGGCTTTCTGCAAAGACTTGTTCCATCTTCTCTTGAGCCACATCCATACTATTTAGCTTCTCGGTCAGTAGGTTTCGGAGATCAATGTAGTACTGCATTTCAGGTGGCGGTACAGGCTTCTCAGGAACTGGTATTTCCTCCATTTCTGGGAATTGATTATTCACCTCAACAATTCTAACATCGAGGGATTGTGGACGCTTCGGCTCAGTGAGTGGTGGATGAGGCTCAGTAAGTACTGGAGGAGGCTCAATAGGTACTGGAGGTGACTCACCGAGTGCTGCAGGAGGCACTTCCTCGGACAAAATCTTAGCAGCTTCCACATCTCTGCGATACTTCTCCATTTCATTATCGTAGCGAACCACATCTCTGCGATACTTCTCCATTTCTTCGTCGTAGCGGGCCATCTCCTCATTGCATTGAGTTTCAGCAATGGTTATCGCCTCCGCCCGTTTCCTGTTATTCTCGCGGATGGGTTGATTCTCTGATTCAATGCGCCTGCAATTGTCTTCCCAATCCTCTACAATCAGCTGGTAGGCTTTCTCCTGCTGATTAGCTTCGAAAGTGACCTTGTCAACTATGGCCTGCGCAGTCGAACCTAATCCGACCTTGTTGTGCACGAATCTTAGAAGTGCCAAGAACTTCTCTGGCGTTTTCATCTGCGGTTCTACGATCTCGAGATATCCTCTAATCCATGTGCGGGCCTCATCTCTCCATTCATCAGGCTTTTGAGTCATGCCTTCTATAAATTCGCCAATCTTCTTAGTTAAGTCGGCTCCTTCACTAATCACTTCATCAATGACCCTTCTTACCAGTGTCTTTGAGAGGAGAGTATCAGCAACATTAGGAATGATATTCAGAACAAGATCTTCGAATGTTTCCAGCATTGCGAGGATAGCTTTCCCATTCTCCGAGATTTCCTGTGAGTCAGGCCCAGCTGCATACTTGCTGGCTATCTCGGATTTGGCGATTTCAGCTACATCACTAAATCCTACAAGATCCCAGATATCAATTCGTTCAAAGGCCTCCAGCATGTCCTTGTTAATAATGGCAAGAATTTCATCCAAGTTACGATACTCAGAGCCTTCGTAGGAAACCTTGTCGAAGATGGCGTTCATTTGGGAATGCAGTTCAACATAGAATTTCTCAAAGAGCATTCTATCTATGGCTTCAGTAGTGGACGATTTCATCTCTTCTTGGAATCTATTCAAGGCTGACAGGAAGGCTTGTCTTGCAGCTGTGACGATTAGAAACTGATTCAATGCATCTGAAAAATAGCGAATTGTTCGCTTCGCGTAGAGGTTGAAGTACGACACTGTACTTCCAAGCCGCCATGCTCTAACCTCAGAAATATCATAGAATCCACGCTGAACTGATTTCATCAGCTCTTCTGTCATTGCCTGCGCGACGTTTTTTCTGAAACCAACGAACCAATCATCATGAGTTTCAATCTGAGTCAAGATCTCAGCCTTATGGTCAGGCAAAGAGAGAGTCTTTCCTGAGGTTACATGTTGCTCAGCTATCTTCTCGAATGACTCTACCGATTCAGAGAGTATTGATACGAACTCACCCAATTCTCTCTTGAATGAGTGCAAATCACGGAGTGTGATTTCACTGCGGCCAAGAAACTCAGAGAATATTCTAGTTGTGGCAGTTGCGATATCAACTTCCTCTATGCTGTATGCGTAGATATTCAACTCGTTTAGGATTGCTCGGCCAGCTTCAGGTACCTTGACAGCGATTGCTTCAAGACCACGCGGGGTTAGTATTCTATGTTTGAAATGTTTGAGAACTGTGTCTTCGTTCTCTCGAGGCATGAAGAATTCGAGAAGAGTCCGGTCCATGATTTTGATTCCTGGCGGGAGTAATGTGAAGTCTTCTCGAAAGTTCATTGTTACTGCGACTTCTTTGTCCACATGCTCAGGTTTGAGTTGAAGAGAATCCCAAGACGCTTGAAAGCGTCTGTCCAGCATCTCAACGAAGATAACGCGATTTAGCCGATCATTGAATCTTCTGAGCACAGGGAGACCATGTGTTTCATAGCTCATTCCGTTACTGATAACAGCACTCTCGATATCAGACATCTTCTTGGCCAACGTCTGCATATGTTCGTCAATCCTGAATGGATCAACCGCTCCTTTCTCCCAGCTGAGAATAACAACATGAGAACCAATCCCTTCTGATGTTCCCCCAGCAACCACTAACTGTTCCGGAAGTACACCAGGGCCCGGCTTTCGTTCCAAGTCCCATTCGAGAGAGAGAAGCTCGAGGCCCTCAGCATCCAAGAGAGCATCGCGGATAGCAAAAACAAGGGGCGCAATATTCATTGCAACTGTATCAGAATTCTCTTCCATCATACTTCCGGAGCCTACTGCACTACCTAATGGATAGCCCAGATTCGTAGTAGTGCCAAGAACGGAAGCAGAGGCCATTCTAATGGCTTCGACTGTGCTCGGGGTGTCGACTTTCTTGTCTGACCGACTCATTATAAGACCGCCTAGCTATGAAGCAACATCTAGGTTGGAATAACAGGACACTGTCAGGCTGATTATTGAATGTAGCTCGAATGGCCTCAATCCTATATTGGCGACCATACTCCCTTGTCATCTGTCCTTACTAAGCCAGCTCTCTGGAAACCATGCAGCACAGTCGTAATAGTTGTGACTAACAGAAATTCGTAGCTCTTTGGGACAGGTATGCTTCGTGACTCCCTGATGTCAAAAACCAGTTGCTCAACATCTGCTTCACTCCTGGCTTCGAGATGCTGAAGAATGCTGTCCTGAAAATGAATGACACCATCTCCGACTTGTTCAATAAGAAGACGGACGTCTTCAAAGAGATGAGGAATATCATGAGCTGGAAGAAGGTAATCAGCTCCAAGCGACTTCATAGTCGACAAGGCGGTGCTTCTTGCAGACATACTCCCGCTTAGATCCAGATAGAACTTCCGGGGATCATTAGGAAAGTTGCTAGCTTCATCTCCTGTAAACAGAACCTTGTTTGTCCTGTCATGGAATACACAATGTCCGGCACTGTGACCTCCAGTATGAATTACGTGAAGAGTGACATCTCCTACATTTACAGTGTTTCCATCACGGAGCAGCCTGAAAGGTTCTACACCCTTATAATTCACTCTAAGAGGCCCCCTGTCGACCTTCATTGTCATCCGCTCCGCGACATCAAGAGACATCCGCTCCTTTAAAAAGAGCTGAGGGTCTTCAAGAATGGGACCATCTTTTTCACCTATAAGCACGGGTGCGCCTGTAGTTTTTTTTAGTCTATGTGCGCCTCCAACATGATCTGGATGGCCGTGAGTACAGAGGATGCCTACGACATCACCAGGACCAAGACCTATGTCGCGAAGGAGCTGAATAATGTTATCTCCGGGATCGCCCGCTGTTCCAGGATCGATTACCAGTGCACTTTCGTTGCTTACCACAACGTACGATGAGATGAAACCGAACTCGTCTGCAAATTTTCCCCTAATCATATAGACTCCCGGAATGATCTCTGAGGCTGCCATCGTTATGGTGGTAAAGGGACCATTCCTTATGATGATATCGCAGGTCAGTGACGCTTATCAGCCGAAGTGTTGAGGCTATCATCAATGTAATCGAACTACTTGAGGAACCAACTAAATGAAAGGAGTCTATGCGCTTGTCATCTTCATTCCAGATGACATTGATGTACGAATTGGTGCACTTGGGACACAAAGGTTCGAAGCAGGCAAATGGGTCTATATCGGATCAGCATTTGGGAATGGATCAACCAGTCTTGAACATCGTATACGAAGACACTTCTCTCACCAGAAGAAGCTACATTGGCACATTGACTTGCTAATGGAGGTCACTGGATCACCTACCCATGTTATTTGGTCGCAATCCGAGAGGAAGAGAGAATGCGAGATTGCCAATAGGCTGGGACAACATGAAGATTTCACTGAGGGGCCTAAAGGTTTTGGTTCGTCTGACTGCAAAGCAAAATGCGGAACTCATCTTTTCAGGCATAATGAAAGGAACACATGGATGGCTATTGAGCAGTTGTTTGAAGAGATAGGTCTTGAGCCTCAGTCATTAGAAGACTTGTCTTGAGGGTGAAACATTACACAGGTGGCAAGTGTTAAATGGCTCAAACATGATGGATAGTATCCACTGGAGGAAATGCCTTGCCAGACTGGAAGGAGATATTCACAAACCTCAATGAAACCCAGCAGACCTTCACAGTGTATCTGCGCTACACACAGAAAGATACGCTGGCGAAGATTCTGAACGTTCGAGTCTTTGAAGTCTATGATGACTACGTCAAGTTAGAGAATCCTAGCGGATTTGGGATACTTGCCTACGAGGATGTACTCTACATTGTGATACCAAAAACCTAGGCCATTAAGGCGGAGCATAAATCCTTATACGGTGAACCTTTTTAACAACGCATTTCAGAAGAGGTTCAGACAAGACATTTCGTCTGATAGGTGATAATTACAATGTCGACTCCAGTATTCATCCCAATAGAAGGAGAGCGAGTTGTAGCGCAAGCTGCGGAGTCTGTAATCAGTAACTACAGATTTGCCCAGTTTGATAGAGGCTCAAACACAACTGTCAGCGTTCCGCTTCACATTATCAAGGAGTATAAACTCACACCGAGATCCGCTATGTTTAAAGTTGTGAATGGAATAATCAACGTAATAGGAGCTTTGCCCAGAAGAGAGGAACTGCGCGGTGCGTTGGGGCTTCGAGAGTTCGAGCGTCTGAATGCCGGCGACCAGAGAAAGCTCTGCGAAGTCTGCGGTGTTCCATTCGTTCATCCAGACCACCCATATAATA
>JASFEL010000101.1:0-4815 GCA_050124855.1 Candidatus Thorarchaeota archaeon
GAAACGACTCACGATCAATCCGATCATCTGGAAATAGTTCTGCATCGATTGTCTCGAATTCAGGCCAGTCTTCCTCTCTAATGAGCCTGATTTTGAATTCGTTTCCAAGCAAGCTGAGTCCCCCTGGTCATCCCATGATGATTATAGCAAGCATTCCAACCATAAATATCACATAGACGATGAAGCAGAGCCATTTCCTCGTAGCAGCTCGTCGATAGTCATACTCGTCTTCATAGTCGTACATACTAATCGCCTGAATTCGTGGGAGATTAGTAAGTCATGCTCTTCAGTCTATTGTCAGTCACAAACGTTGTATGACTATGAGAGTCTGAGCTTGAACACCTTCTCAAACTTGTCAAGTTTTGGTCGTATCACATAACGGCAGTATTGCTGGTTGGGATTGCTCCTGAAATAATTCTGATGATAGTCTTCTGCCCTATAGAACTTGGTGAAGGGAACTATCTCGGTAACCACAGGATTCTTCCAAGCTCCGCTCGCATCAATTTTGGCCTTGAAGCGCTCTGCTGCATCCTTCTGCGCTTCACTATGATAGAAGATAGCAGAACGATACTGAGTGCCTTTGTCATTCCCCTGGCGATTGAGAGTAGTAGGGTCATGGGTTTCAAAGAACACCTCAAGGAGATCTTCGAATGTGATCTGCTCTGGATCATATTCTATCTGACATGCTTCAGCATGGCCGGTTTTTCCTGTGAGGACATCATTGTAGGTAGGATTGTCTGTGTGTCCGCCTGTGTAGCCTGAAACAACCGAGGCTACGCCCTTGAGCTGCTGAAACACAGCCTCGACACACCAAAAGCAACCAGCTGCTAACGTTGCAGTTTCCATGAGGTATCCAAGAAGCGAATGCAAATCAATAGCTGGGAAGAGGCACAACATGAGTTCTAGCAGTTAGATTGTGTTTCTCATTCTGAACCAGTGTTCGATGAAGAGGATGCCTAAGAGGAGATCACCTGCAACGAAACCGACGACTAAGATAGACGCCTCACCGATGATGAAATAAAAGAGACCCACGACGAAGATCGTGACTTTCTCGAATATCACAACTGGAATGAAACTCTGACTGATTTCATAGTTAATACTGATAGCATAGAGAAGAAGTCCCACCACGAAGACTAGGAGGAAGAAAGAATCAGCCCATAACAACGTTGGCGGGGGAGGCACGTCACCAGCCAGCGAGAAATAGCCAATGTCGATTCTGGGGAGAACAATGAAAGATACCGCAAGAACCCAATTCCATATAGCTGCAATCTTGAACAACAGACTGTGGTATCGCTCTCTGTCCATAGAGTTCACACCTTTGCAGATACACGACATATCATGCATATAACTCAGACGACCCTCGTTCACGCTAAGGAAGTTCCTATATGGGGAAGTGTGTGTTTGCTCCCTATGCGAGTCAAGCCGAATTATACCGGTGAAGGCATTGTGAATCTGATGAGTTCTATTGCCTCAGCGGTTGGCACAAAAAGCCCATATCCTGAGATGAAAGATGACTGGCTCTCGGGGATAGAGGACTCCAAGAACATTGTTCTGATGGCGGTGGATGGTTTAGGGTATGAGTACCTCATGAACCACGGAAAAGATACTGTACTTGCATCATCAGCACAGGGCTCTCTCACCTCAGTGTTCCCGCCATCCACAGGTTCTGCAATCACGACTTTCATCACAGGATTGCCACCACAACAACACGCAGTGACTGGCTGGTATGTCTTTCTGAAGGAATATGGGATTATGTCGCGCATTCTCCCCTTCACAAGTGTTGTTGATTGGAATGTGCTGGACACAGATATTGCCTACGTAGTCAATGTTGAATCACTCTTCTGGGAAATCAAACGAAACCGCATTGTGGTAGCCGGGAAGCAGATTGTTGACTCAGCATTCTCACAGTACACGATAGGCCACTCAGCCAAGAGAATCGGATATGAAGGACTTCGGAACTTTTTCGAGTGTATGGAGAAGGCAATTGCGGTAGGCGAGAAACCTAGCTATATCTACTCCTATTGGCCAGAGCTTGACTCAATTGCTCACATTCTTGGCATAGAGAGCGTTGAGGCACGTGATCATCTTCAGGTCTTTGACCAAGCTCTAAAGGAATTCATTGAGAGGATTGAAGGTACAGACACTACGCTAATTATTACAAGCGACCACGGCTTGCATGAAGTGAACCCTGAGGGCCTTATCAAGACTGGTGACCACCCTGAATTGATGGAGTCCCTCACCCTCCCGCTTTGCGGAGACACGCGATCCGTCTACTGCTATGTACGACCGTCATATATCAGGAAATTCGAGGATTACGTCAACTCAGAACTCGGACATGCCTGCACGATTCACAAGAGTGAGGATTTAGTAAACGACAACTGGTTTGGCCTATATGAAGCAAACCCGATGCTCTCCGGCCGAGTAGGAGATTATACGTTGCTTTTCAACGAGGGGTATGCAATCCTCAACAGCTTTCCTGGGCAAGAACCTCCAGCTCTTCTAGGTCATCATGGAGGCACATCTAGTGAAGAGATGAATGTGCCGCTCATTGTCATCAACAGATGAGGACCGCTTTTTGTAGGTGCTTAAAAGGGTCCAAAAGGACGTGTATTTGATGTGATGAGCCCGGTGTCATGGGGTTGTAGGCTGTCCCTTGTTGTCACCGGGTTTCTCCTCCTAATTCTCTAATTCCTCAACTGGCATAGCTCAAGCCAACGAAGATAACGAGCTGTTCTACAAGAGGACCTGCATCTCTTTTGCAGTTTCCATGTTCTTCTTGACAACGTCAAGTTTGGGGTCAAGTTCCAGGGCGCGTTTATAGCACTCTGCAGAACGAGCGACGTCTCCTTTCTCTCTCAAAGCAACTCCCAGATTATTCCAACCACGAGGGTCATTGGGCGATAGTTCAGTATACTTTTCAAGTACTGGTATCGCGTCTGTCCATCTATCAAGGAACCAGAGTGTGGTTCCATACCGAAACAGGATATCTGGTTGCTTCCTTCTGACTGATAGGCTAGGCTCAAAGAACTCCGCTGCTCTCACATAGTTCTGAGCCTCATAGCAGAGATTCCCAACGGCATTGAGTGAACTAACAGCTCTTGGATTCAGGTCAATAGCTGCATTAAGACTCGTACAAGCGGCATTATAACGATCAAGTTTGGCTTGGCACATGCCCCGCATCTCCCAGACTTCATAGAGATCTTTATGGGCTTCTAGAATAGCAGATGTGGTTGTGAGTACAGTTTGGCAGTCATCTGCTTGAACAGCTGCTTTCGTCAATGCCAAGAGTGTATCCAGCTCGCTGCCCCCAAGCTCTAGATATCTAGTGAGGGTTTCTATTGTTTCCTCATACATCTCTTCAGAGTACAGAAGCATCCCAGCATTTACAATTGGCTCAGTCCATTTCTTGTCGAGTTTCATAGCCTCATTGAAACACTCTAATGCTTCAGCGCTCTTCTCAGCGTCTTGGTAGACCAGTCCCAAAAGATTCCACGCCGGAGCAAATGTTTCATCTTTCTCAATTGCGGCCTTGAGAGATTCTTCAGCCGCATTGAGCTCACCAAACCTTTGGAAATGCTCACCACGACGATACAGCGACATTATTTCGTCAGATGGGGCATTTGGCATCGTAAACCGCTTCCATGAGATAAGAGATTATTCCTCGATAATCATGCGGCTTGGAGACTTTTGAATCATTATCGGTCATACTGTGATATTGTATGAAAAAGGGGAGGGGGATGCCCACACGTTTACATCATAGTGGAACTTCACCCTCAGCCAAATTGGACCATTGAGGATCATGCTATATAGTACCTCCAGAACGTTTCCAATTCTGACTCATCTGCACTGATATCACGTGTTTCTTTCTTCTTTTGGGATGCATCCTTCTCTTTAACATCCTCTCTTTCTGAGGACTGGCTATTAGGATGCGACTGTCTCTTGACTACTGCCTTGTTGGTTTCTTTTACCACGTTCTCCACCTCTAGAGAGAGGGACTGCTTGTATTGCAGGCCATGCATTACGGGATGACTGTACCCGGTCCTCTTAGGACTGGTTTGGAGTCATCCGGATTCCGTGTTGTTGCTGACTCACTTCATGTCATTCATTGTTGTCTGACAGAAGTGATGATAGATGATAGAGGTCGAAGCGAGGACTTGACCGATGTCCGTTCTTATCGAATGAGCATCACGTCACACCGTAAACTGGATTCAAACGCACTTTAGTTGACCTCCTCGACCCGACTATCATACTAGTTGATAGAAGTCATCTTTAGTAGCCTAATTTTCTGCAGAGGCAGTATTATACCTTTCCAACAGCGCTATGTGAAAATGCACATAAGCGAGTCTTTGGCCAAGAGAGACTGGAGAATTTGATGACGAAGACAATCATAATCTACGAGAGCATCTATGGGAATACAAAGAAAGTAGCAGATGCAGTAGCGGAGGGCATCAGAGAGTCTGGCGTGATAGAATGCACAGTTGCAAAGACTGGGGAGGTCCACCACACTGATGACCTAGCAAGATTTGATGCGATCATCTTCGGTAGCCCCAACCATAATCAGGAACCGTCACGAAACATGCTGAAGTTCATTGAGCGAGCTGGTATTGTGGACCTTGAGGCAAAAGTGGGAGCGGCATTTGATACTTATACTGGCGGGAACAAAGGAATTGCTGTGAAGAAATTGGAGCAGGTAATTCGTCAGAAAATGTCATGTATTACATTTGTCATTGATAGTTTTTCAGCTCAGGTAGAGGACAGGAAAGGACCCTTGTCGGAAGGAGAGCTTAGCAGAGCTATCGAATTCGGAAAGCAGGT
>JASFEL010000102.1:0-4750 GCA_050124855.1 Candidatus Thorarchaeota archaeon
TTTTGCTTCCAGACGATTTCGATCTTTCGCTCTCGGTTGAAATGTGCCATTTCTCCCCCGACGTTCTTTGTTGTGCCGCTTACTATGGCCGCACCTTCACTGATAATAAGAAAGAGCGCAGTGAGGTCCCCACTAATGTCACCTACTTGAATCAGACCTACTAGCCCGAGTAAGAAAGATGTAATGATTGTCCAAGCACCTGCAAAGAAGAAGAACCATTTTCGCTGGGATGGAGAGGCTAACAAGAAACTCTCATAGTCGATTTTGAGTGTAGGTTCATTGTACATCCCTCTACTCATCCCATCAATTCGGATTCTCGCCCATTTTCCACCAATTAGGCGACCAAATGGATAGAAGCAGAAAACAGCCCCCATCAGGCTCCCAATTCTCCGAAGGACAACCCACCAGTCTGAAGCTGTCCAAGCAAGAATGTTGCCCCCTGAAAGAGGAACTTCGAGTAGTCTTAGATACCAGAGAGTTGGTCCGAGGGCTCCAATTAGAGTTAGTATAATGACTCCTGGCCATAGAGGATAGGTTCTTCCTCTTCTTTCCTTGAACAGCATATTCCTAATTCGTGCTGCGTGTTTGATTTCTGCGAGGTCTGGATAAGGTTGCTGCTTGATCTGTCTGACGATTCTCCAGAACTGTTTTCGAGTTTCTCGTGGAGTGTTTTTAGGGTCCTTTGAAATTATCTCCTCAATCTGATCCAGCCTCTCGGTTGTATTAGACATCTTTGCTGACGAAATCTAAGTATGGGGAGCTTGCCTTTCAATCCTACGGGTCTTCATTGAGCTCTCTGAGCCAAGCTGGAACCCGGAATTCTCTTACTAACTTCCATTGCCCTCTGCCCCAGTCCGGATATGGCTTAATATCAAGAACTGGCGACCCATCACAAGCGTCAAGACCCCGTACCCAGAGGACATTATCCTCATGCCTCAAGAGCTCAACAAGGGTCAATCCAATGGAATTCGGATGTTTCGGTGACCTTGCGGCAAGCACTCCTTCAGCAGCCCACTCTGATCTGTCGAGAGATATTTCATGCATGTGGTAGATGATGTAGATGTGCGACCACTCTTCAATTCCTACCAGTGATGGTGCTAGTTCACTGTCAATTATAATTCGGACCACATGTGACGGTTCTCGCTCATCCTCAGCTGCAGATTCTCGCACCACATAACCTATGGGGAACATCTGAATCCCTTTTGGGTTGGACATTCTTGCCATATGAATAAAATGCACTTCAACTGTGATAAACGGTATATTCAGGGCAATCTGCGGTCCTACTATCTTATTCTGCTTCAAGCATCATTTGGCGTCTACCTAGGAGAAATGAACTGATTATAGTCATAATCGTCGCTGCTAGGAACCACATTAGCGAGAAGGCTGTGGGTGGTGCAAGGAAAAACACAACCAAGAAAACAAAGCCGGGAACCACAAGCATTGGTAGTGATTGAATGGGGATAAGAAGACTAGCATTGCCGGTCTTGAAAGCATCCTGTATTGATCCCACAGCAAAGATGTTCGATAGAACAAGAGTAATGCATGAAATTGCGAAGAGCCCCAATTCCACAACTATGAAACTCCCATCAAAGACATGTACAATTGTGGCGAGCATCGGGGCAATCCAATATCCTGAGATGGCCAGAAGAATCCCAGAAATCAGTGCCAGTGATATTGAGCGCAGCTGATGACGCACCTGCATCACTAAATATAGAGCCATCATCGCCGCCATCAAGAGACCTGTGAATAATCCTAGCCGAAGCAAGAAACTAGTTTCAAGAAAGTCGTAGGCTGGAATTGAGATTTCTAGTTCACTAAAGGAGAAGAGGGCTGTTGCCAACATCAGCAGCGTAATCCCAAGGACCTCTTGCTTTCTGAGTGATTCACCAACAAGTTTGATGGAGCCGATAGCTAGCACAATCAGTCCAATTGCATGCAATCCAGGTACCAAAGCAGGACCAATGTAGACCTGTGCAAGCAGCATCAGAGCAGATCCCAGAATGTATTGAAGAAACAGACCTGCTAGCCAGAGCCGTTTTCTGACGAGGTTTCGGAAGAACTTCTTCTCTCTCTCTTCTGGAGGAAGGTCATTTACAACCTTCTTCTGGAGGACGCTCCCGAGATTGTTATTGATTCCTGCGGTTATCGCTAGGAATACACCCGTCCAGTACGACATCAGTCTACCCTAGCCACTCGTTTTGAGGGATCTTCTGGTGCACTTGTTAACGTCCTGAAATACTTGGTTCTTTCAAACGGAGTAGCTAAGACATGTTTCAGACACTTTTCCTATCCTTCTCTTGTCCAGCAGCAGAAGAGCTTCTAGGTCTGTCAGTGATTCCTAGCATCTTACGCCATGCCCTTTTTCCAGGCTCATCAAGGTCCTCTGTGATTGCCTGCATAATGGCAACGACCTTGTGTGCTGTTTCAAGCTCCTCCTCTTCGCTATTCAACGAAATCAACTAGATTATCTACTAAACTGCTTAAGTGATTTCTTGATTATCTTTTTGAGCACGTTTTTGTCCACATCTGCAAGCTTATTGATGTAGAGGCAGGATTTCCCGATTTTGTGTTTCCCCAACTTATCTAGTAGATCATTGTATTCTTCGAAGCCAGACATGATGTAGACCGTCAGATTTCTCTTCCTAGGAGAGAATCCTGTCAAGGGCATATCGCCTTCACGACCGCTTTCGTATTTGTAATGGTATGACCCAAATCCAATAATAGACGGCCCCCACATGGTGGGCTCTTCATTCGTGATCTCCTTCATTATCTTGAGAAGCTCAAAGCCATCCTCTCTTCTCTGAGGATGCTCCAGGGCCTTCAAGAAATCCTCAACGTTTGCATCTGTAGGCCTTGTTTTTGATTCACTCATAATTATAGTTAAGTCATGGAGAGATAAAACGGTTTCTCTAGCTGCGCAAAGAAATGATTACCTCTGAAGTGCCGCGGAAACTGGCAAATCGATCTGCAGGACTGCACCTTCATAGTGCTGAATTCGAGCCCCAGCACGTTCGGCAATCTTCAGAATTGCGGTATTATTTGACAGGACATGTGCCCTCAGATGTTGAATTCCCTTTTCATCAGCGAGTTGAGCAAGTGCCTGTAGAAGCGCAGTTCCAAGACCCCTGTTCTGATATTCATCAATCACTGTGACTGCTGCCTCTGCAACTTCAGGCTCACCTTCACACCGAACGTATCGAGCAATCCCGATCCCAACCATGGGCTCTTGACTGGTGTCAAATGCACAGATAGCCAAATGGTGCTCGTAATCAATCTTCTTGAGCTCCTTTAGTTGGTTATCCGGAAGCCTGCCTAAGCTTGTCATGAATCGCAGATAGAAGGAGCTATCTGAAATCTTCTTTAAGCCCTCGCGAACATCATCAATGTCCTCGGGCTCATACATCCGGATTAGGATTGGAGTCCCATCCTTTAGTTGTGCTTCTTGACGGAATTCAGATTTCAAGACTATCTCAATCGAGTTCATTCATCGCTCTGCTATATAACTATCACATCAAGTAACATCGTCAGATTGACGACTACGGACTAAACGTGAAAATGTGCCACTACTCTTGAAACGTCACACCAAGTCCCGGGCCATTGGGGGATTGGATAAGTCCATCATCTTCCACTAGTCCCCGAACAGGGTCATCCGCCAGCTCTTTAGTGCTGATCTCATGGGGATGATTGAAGTTTGAGCCTGAAAGCACAAGATGAACTCCAGCGGACACTCCGATTTGAGTCTCCCACGGACTGATCACGACACATTCAATACCGTATTCCTCTGCCAACGATGCGATTCTCTTTGCCTTGTATATTCCACCGTGCTTGATGAGTTTGAGCCCAAAGAAATCTACTGCCTTATGTCGAATCAATGACCTTGCATCATCAAACGTATAGAGTGATTCATCAGCCATTATAGGAGTACTAGTCTGTCTTCTGAGTTGACTCAGCCCTTCATGATCCTCTGCGGATACTGGTTGCTCGAGATATTCTAGTTCCAGATTCGCGGTCTTTTGCAGCACCTGCGATGCGGTCTTCACTGAATATCCTGTATTGGCATCAGCGCGTATTCTAACTGAATCCCCCACTGCATCTCTCACTCGCTTCAGAGTTTCAATGTCTTGATCAGGCTCGATTCCCACCTTGACTTTGATGGCTTTGGCTCCCTGCTCTGCACTCTGCAGAGCATTCGCTGCAACCTCATTCGGGGTTCCTATCCCTAACACCTTAGCTAGCTCGACACGCTCACGGGATAGACCACCAAGCACCTCGTAGAGAGGAACATCTCGCAACTTTCCCGCTAGGTCGTGGAGTGCAATGTCAACTCCTGCCCTTGCTGTACCTCCAGCCAAGGCAAAACCATCTAGCTCCTTATCGAGAAGGTCAAAATCAAACGGATTCTTTCCAATGAAACTTGGCCCCAAGTCCTCCTCAATGACACGTTTGATATGATTAAAGTCGTCATCTGCTGTAAAGGGGAGCGGACAAGCTTCGCCTATGCCTGTGACTCCATTATCAGCTTGGATCCATACTATCACATGATGTCGAATGGTGGGTTCACTGCCATATGTTGTCGCGAAATCACTTGCAAGATGTGTTTGCACCAACCGTGTTCTGACAGAAGCTATGTATTCCATATTTGTCACAGGAGACCTTGTTTCATCAGGTCTGACAACACGAGTAGATTAATCTGCTTAGACGCGCCCCCACATGTAACACATCATCCTAAGTAGGACTTTATACCAATTCT
>JASFEL010000103.1:0-4748 GCA_050124855.1 Candidatus Thorarchaeota archaeon
CGCCATCTTGCTGATACTCTCTCTCTTTCCGAAAAACGAGCTAACAAGAGACTCCAACGGCTGGAATCAACAGGAATTATCAAGGGGTACCGATCAGCATTCATTCCAGCAAATAACTGCTTCTCACTTAGTCTCTTTCTTGAACTTGAGGAGCCTGCAGAACCTGTATTGGCAAGCTTCTACGAAATGCCTTTTCCTTTTTACATCATGATGGAATCAAGGACGCGTTTCTGCATTCAGCTTGGGTTCTCTGCATTAGACTATACTGGTTTCCTCAAGGGCTTTGATATTCTGAGACCATTCATGGTTTCTTATTTCTTCCAGACAATGCATAATCCTCGACGGATGAAATCCGGGCATCCTCTGGATTTCTTCAATAACGAAAGCGGTTCGTGGGAAATCCCCAAAGATTCAACTAACATCATCCGGGAGTATTTTGAGAGCGGTTGACAATACTGAAATATGAGATCCTTGCGAGCCTCATCGTATATACCTCTGAATACCCGGAGGACAATTCTTGACGGATGATATCAGCGGTTGCACATTCACATGGGCCGGCAAAGAAGAGGCCAAAAGTACAGCTAGCGGGCCCTCAAAATACAAACTAAGGCATCTGAAAAAGCAATCTGTTTCATCTGATAACACTGAGAATATGTTTATTGAAGGTGACAATCTCGAAGCCCTCAAGATATTGCGTGAGAGCTATTTAGGAAAGGTAAGAATGATCTACATTGATCCTCCGTATAACAAGGGCGGCAGGTTTGTGTATAGTGACAAATTTGCTGACACACACGATGAATGGCTCTCAATGATGTATCCCCGTCTCCTGATATCGAAAGAACTTCTATCTGAAGAGGGAGCTATTTTTATTTCAATAGATGATAATGAGGTTCACAACCTACGCATGCTGATGAATGAGGCGTTTGGTGAGGAGAATTACATCGCGACGATAATCTGGGAGAAGAAATTCTCGCCCCAAAACGATGCTAGATGGTTTTCAGATAACCATGATTACATTCTGGTATATGCACGGAAAAAGGAGACTTGGAGACCCCGGCTTCTCCCACGAACTGATGAGTCTGATGCACGCTACAAGAATCTTGATGATGACCCAAGGGGAGCCTGGACATCAAGCGATATGACCGTGAAGACATACAACAGGGATTATGATTATGAGATTACTGCTCCATCAGGCCGAAAGGTCCTTCCACCACGAGGAAGATGCTGGGGGATGTCTATCGATGCTTTCCAAGACCTAGTGAAAGACAATCGCGTCTGGTTCGGTGGTGAAGGGAACAATGTCCCACGGCTCAAGCGATTTCTCTCTGAAGTGAAGCAAGGGTTGACTCCTTGCACAATATGGAAACGAACTGAGGTTGGCGATAATCAGGAAGCCAGACGTACGATCCGAGATCTATTTGGTGATGTAGGCATTTTTGAAACGCCAAAGCCGCTTAGACTCATGAAGCAGATATTGCACATTGGTACGGAGCCAAATCGTGAGGATATTGTGGTGGACTTCTTCGCTGGGTCATGTACCACTGCTCATGCAGTGCTGGAACAAAACGAACACGATGGTGGAAACAGGAGATTCATTGTTGTTCAATTAGCTGAGCCAGTACCAGCTGGTTCTCGCGCGTTTGAGGCAGGGTTCACCACAGTTGCTGAGATAGGTGCTGAGCGAATTAGGCGAGTCATTGAGAATATGAGAATGACTTCAGAGAAAAACAATCAACTCGGATTCAAATATCATCAGATGGAATGAAAGTGTCACTAGGTTCATTTTGACTTCAGAATTACATCGGTCACAAACGATTCGAAATCCTTAACGCAATCGGCTATTGTCATCCCTTCTTTCAGACAGGAATGTTCAGTATATGCCTGTAGAGCCTTCCCCAATTCAAGTATGGGCGAGGGGCTCTCTTTATGATTAGAATGGGTTTCACGGACAGATTGAATCCCTGTAATTGCAGCATCTCTAGGTGTCTTCTTTAAAACCGCTTTCGCTTCTTGCTTCTTCTTTCTGCAGACTAGAATTACATTCTGGTTGATGCCGTGTGCCCTGACGCCGCTGGGTGTTTCACCATGTGTTGGATAAACGGCTTCGACATAGAATTCTGCATTCATGAGAATTCGTAGGATCGCCGTCCATGCTTTGAGTCGTTTATGCTGGTAGACAAAGACAAGCTTTGCCTCATCCTTTAGCACCCTATGAATCTCTTCATAGACACGGGTCATCGACTCTACAAAGAAATCACCATCTTTACCAGTTTTGTTGTGTACAAGAATCTCCTCTTCGCTGTTGCTGGATTTCCTGCTGAATGGAAAAGGGTATGACTCACGTAGCTGCTTACGCAGCCATACGTAGAAGAAATCCGAGAGCTCGGAGTACATGATGTTATCATAATAGGGAGGATCAGTGATTACTGCGTCAATGGTCTTGTCAGGAATGAAAGACAAGTCCTCTGACGATTGGCATTTCAGTAGCGTATTTTTCCTCTGTTTAAGGTCCCTGAAGTCATCAACAAACTGAGCTCTGATCTCACCGCCTACGCTTACTCTTTCTCTGATTCTGATTTGCTTGCCTTCCTTAATTCCTCCATCTGTGAATCGAATTTCATAAGGTAATCGCTGATATTTGAGGGCTCTAATGGCTTTCGCGACATATCTACTAAAGGACCCTCTTCCCACCTTAGTCCCCCATACATTGTTCTCAACTGGTGTGGTCGGTGGGGAAAAGTAGTGTCCGCCAAAGAGAGGCTCAAGCTTAGATGCATGAGTATTATAGATACAGAACATGTTGTTGGCATTGAGAGAGTCTGAGAATGTGAGGAGGAGAAATTCTCTAACAGCCTTCTCGCGCACTTTCAGAATCTGCTCCAAAATCATGGAGAGAGCGAGCAATTGACGTGAATTGAAGAAATCACAAAATCTCTTGTATACAACACATCGTGGTCGCATCGTAGCCATTTTGGACCATGGGACCTCCTCATACGGAATCAGTGTGCCTACTAGATTGTCCTTTCTCAGATTATACTCTCTTTTTGCATTAGCGACTCGTTTGAGGTCGGTCTTGTCCGGGGTCTTGTATTCTCTCCCGCATTCCTTACAGTAGATCTCAAGCGCGTAGGGTCTTTCAGCAGGCGGCGTATTTCTAGCTAGCCACGATTCAGTCAAGTCACCATAATGTTTGCAGCTTGGACACATATAGCTCTTATTTGTAGCATAACCAGTTGAAAGGTCCATGCCGCAATGACATTGGGCTTTGTCAGTTTTTACAATGGCGTTACATGAGGGGCAGAAGAAGGTCTTAATCTTGTTCTTCTGTTTTGAGATGAGGAACGATTTGAATAGCGGAACTTCATTGCCACATGATTGGCAGTCTATACTTCTTACCCAGAACGTGTACATAGTATCTGCTTGGTGGCCTTCAGTGCAACTGGTTTCATAAAACGACAGAATCTTAGACTCAACTGTTTCTCTAATCTTGCTGAATGCGTTTTCAAATTGAGTAATGTCGACTGATTCAAGCTCCTTCTTTGTAATGAACCATGCCATCGGATTGATATCTACACCAATTGTCCTACATCCGAGTCTGTGTCCTTCCACAATTGTGGTGCCACCTCCCATAAATGGGTCCAAGAGAATTGGATACTTGCCGTTTACAGTTTCCAATGTGATATCCTCGTAGAACCTCTTCATTGGATCTTCATCATGAAAGAGACCCAGCATAATGGTTCTGAAGGTGCTTCCTACCCTGCGCGCAAACCATTTGTGCATGTGATAAATCGGTTTCCTCGAATTGCTCTCACTCCAAGCAATCTCATCAATTATATCACTGGGGAACCCTTTCTCTATGTATACCACGCTTTCTTCCCTCACAGACGCAGAGTCCATATTACTGCATCATCATGCGGGTAGAGGTCTGGCACATATGCAACCTCTTTGAACCCAATAGACTTGTAGAAAGCTCTTCCTTCCTCATTGCCTTTCTCCATGAAGAGATAGATGATGCGCAGATTGTGATCATTGTTTGAGTAGTGCTTTGACACGTCATGAATCAGGGTCTGTACGAGCTCTTTAGCTACCCCTTGTCTTCTATACTCTGGATTGACTCCCAGTCCAATCAACTCAACCACGCCGTCATCGAGTCCGCCCCTGATGTCCCAGCTAACTGTACCAATCACCATTCCTCCTTCAAGACATAGAATGGTCTGAAAGCGTAGTAGATCTGAAGCAAAGCCTTCTGCAAGATCAATGTTGTCTTCCACCTCTGAAATAAAGAGATTCACAAGGAGATCTCTGTCTGAATCAGTGGCTTCTCTCACTATCCGCATGCGGTTAGTGTGGGAGACAGGTCAATTGTATCTACCGGATAGTCTAGTATCAATCGATTATGACAACAGCGTCTACAAATAGCTCGTACTGCTCATCTTCATCGAGATTGTGAACCAGCACCTTTTCTACCTCAAACTCACCGCGGATCTCCAATAGTCGTGATTCAGTAATCACCTTTACACTAGATCGCTCGAGTTCAGTCTTGAGCGTGTCATTTGTCACGATTTCTTTTTCCGGGGTTAGGAGAACCACACGATCTGTTTGAGATGTGAGTTCCAAGGCTGACTCTACAGACTCATCACCGGTGTGCAAAACCAACACTCTCTGATCAGTGAAGTCCTCGAGGTCGTTCACATCTAAGAAAACGCCCTTGTCAAGATAATCATCTTGCCCAATAATGACACAGGTTG
>JASFEL010000104.1:0-4722 GCA_050124855.1 Candidatus Thorarchaeota archaeon
ATGCCAGGTGAGTTCACGGTCGACCCATTCATCATCATCAAGTTTCAACTGAATGCGTCGTTTCCTCCATTTTTCACATGATTTGGACAAGAGATTTGGAAGGTCGCCTTCATATTTTCTAATTAGCTCTTCGAGGTCAAAACAATCCGGAAGGTATCCATAAGCAAAGTAGATTGTCTTGCTCTCACCAGGTTGTAGAGTCAGTTTCCGTTCAAGAAACAAACCCACTTCAACATCCTTGTTAGCAATATCTCCAGAGAGTGGTTTCTGTAAGCCGTCCGGTGAAGTTGCTCCTCCTTCTCCGAAGAAGGCTGTCGCATCAGTTCCATAATTATCAAATGAAGCATCCAAGGATACAAGAAAGACCGAGGGGGGTGAAAAGTCCTCAAGAACCGCCTCTGACACCGGCGATTTAACAGGTCCTCCAGTTAGTTTCTTTCCGACTCCTGACCTCAAAGCGAAGTTGAAAATACTCCACGAAACTCGATCACTAATTGGAAGGCCTTTGAATCGGAATTTGTCCAAAAGACCTCTGTTGTCACCAACAACCTGTATGTCATGTTTGAATCGCTTGGAGAGTCTTCTGCGATAGTAGCTTGGATGTTCTTTGGATACAACGCTTCTCATGAGCGCCTTGAAAGAAAACTGATACTGTTGACAGCCCCAATGTTCGATCCACTTCAAATCAACAGTTTCATTCCGGTCATTGATGATAGTAACTTGTGTAATCAGGAGTGGGTCATCACCATAGGGGGCAAAAACTGTCTGGTCTACAGATAATCCATCCCCCTTCACAGTCTTTCTGTAATATCCAATTCCAAAAATGCGATCAAAGAAATGTTCATCTTCCGAGTAGTATGTACTAAGAACAGTGGAACCATCTGTTAGGTAACCAAATCCACCTCCGTATTGATGAGTTGTTGGATCAAAATCATTGAGAAATTTGGGACTACCCTCGTCCTGTCGTAGCCTAATGTGTCCAAAGTTTGAAGCGACACCAACAAATCGGTCATTACCTACCTGATGCAAATGCTCCATAGGAGGACGCCAAAGTCCCCTTTCTGTGGGTGGGCTTGCTTTTGGGTCACTCTGTTGCTTGCAGGTGTAGCGATAAGCAGGTAGTCCAAACTCATCCTCTATCCATTCTCCGAAGTACCCTGAACCAAATGCCTTCCTAGACATCGATATCTCATCCTAATGGCAGACGGGAAGTGAATGCACCATTAATCTCTTGCTCAGATTCCACAAGAACGAAAGAATATTACCCCGTTTCCTTACACAGCAGGAAACCTCGGAAAAATAGATGCAGGACCTGGAGGCGATTATCACTGACACTCGATCAGATTACTCGGATGACCGTGGACCTAGATGTAGATAACATCGCTGAAGCCGTCAAAGCGCAAATCGATGGTGGTGCAGAACCTCAAGAGGTTCTCAAAGCACTTACTAGCGGCATGAATGAGGTTGGTCGCCTCTATGAAACCCATGAGTATTTTCTTGCGGAACTAGTTCTTGCCGGCGAAACCATGAAGGAGGCTTTTGAAGTCCTAAAGCCCCATCTCACATCAGAGGGAGCTGGTACAAAGAATCAGGTAATCGCTGCTACGGTAAAGGGGGATAACCATGATATTGGCAAAAACATCTTGATTACGATGTTGATATCTGCGGGGTTCAATGTCATTGATCTTGGCATGGACTGTCCCAAGGAGAAGATAGTTGAAACAGTGAAGGAGTCGGGTGCCAAGGTTATTGCACTGAGTTGTCTTCTCACTATGACAATCAATGAAATCTCCGAGGTCAATAAGGCATTGAAGGATGCCGGTCTTCGAAAGGATGTGAAACTCATCGTTGGTGGGGCGCCTCTGAGTATGGAACTAGCCAGAAATCTCGGTGCTGATGATTATGCTGCAGATGCCATAGGCGGCGTGCGTCGAATCAGAGATTTACTGGAGGGTTAGGAAGTTGGACGCTCCCACAAGGGTTATGAAAGCGATTGAACATGAGGAGCCAGATCGTGTTCCCGCATTTGAAAGCGCAATCACAAACAACACAATCATGGAACATTATGGTATTGCTGCCGGCGGTGGCTTAGCGAGTGCAGTAAGGGCAATAAGGTATCTCCCTTTCAAAGATAGGATTGCTGACTGGGCCTTGAATAATCCGAAGTTTCAGGTAAAAGCCATGACCAATTCATACGAGTTCCTAAGGCGGGTGAAGATCGACATTGGCCTGAGTCTTGTTGCTCTCTTTCATCGAAAAATCATCAAAGGCGGCGTCATAGACGAGTTTGGGAGGATTATGAAATTCGAGACATACGAGCCAGATGGAACCTTAATTACCGCCTATCATGGTGGCTATCTTGAAAGCTTTGAAGACTATGAGAGTTGGGAACGTCCGGATCCGAATGATTCGAAGAGGCTCGTATCCTTTCTTGCTGGAAAGGAGGTTCAGAAGCAAATGAACAACGAGATTCTCTCAGTTCCTGCCAGCACTGGTATGATGGAGGTGTCTTGGGAAGCTTTTGGGTTTGAGAGATTTTCTAGAATTCTGGGAAAGCAAAAACAGGCAAAGAAGGTATTTGATGATCAGGGAAAATTCTCCTTTGAAGTGACAAAGATACTTGCTGAAAATGGAGCTGAGATTGTGCTACTCTGGGATGATTACGGTTTCAAGAACGGCCTTTTCATGAGCCCTCGCAACTATCGCACCTATGTGTTTCCTTGGCTTAAACGAATTTGCGATGCAGCGCATAAGCATGACTCCAAGATTCTACTCCATTCTGACGGTGACCTCATGCTCATTTTTGAGGACATTATTGACTGTGGCGTAGATGCGCTCAATCCTATCGAGCCCACCACTGCTAATCCTGACTATGATATCTTCAAGCTCAAGGAGAAATATGGGGACAAAATTACGTTTGTCGGGAATATTAGTCCAGTCATGTTGGCCACAGGAACAATTGAGGAGATCGAGGAATACAGCAAAAAGCTACTCCGTGAAGTGGCGCCTGGAGGAGGGTTCATCTTCAGCAGCGGACACAGCATCAATCCAGCCGTTACACTAGATAGGTGGGAGGCCGTCATGCGGATGCGGGAGAAGTACAGCTCGTATCCGATAGATGTCCCTAGCTGACCTCAGCTGAAGAGTCTGAAGCAGGCTGGTTCGCACCAAGAATCGCAGCCCTCTTCTCCTCATGCAATTTCTCAAGTTCTTCCTGCATATTCCTCAGTTTTTCTCCATAGAGTGGATAGTAGTAGATGAAGATCAAACTGAGTCCTGCTACTATGGCAGGTATTAGAAGCCACATTATCTTGATTCCCAGAAATGCTGACTCAGGTTGCACTGCCAACGCCCCGCCTTGTACATATCCAAATGTTGTCAGTACAAATGTAGCAATTATGGGCCCTAGACTAGAAGCAGGCTTTGTCAATAGAGCCATGACGCCGATGAACATTCCTTCTCTCCGGGATCCATGCAAGACCTCGTCCTCATCTATTGCGAGATATTGCATCGGAATGTGGAAGATACCATAACCTCCTGCAATGGTCGTCACGATGAGGCCGTACCATATCAGGGGCTCCAATGCAGGGATGAGGATTATACCGAACAATGTCAAGGATGCAATCACTCGAACCCCTCCGAACCTCAGCATAATCTTCCGCATCCCCCATTTTGGCCTGAGTCTGAGAGCTGTGATATTTCCTGCATATCCCACGATGAAGTAAATTACAAAGAATAACAGAATGATATTGAGTCCTGGCGTGATCCTTTCTAGGAGTAGTATGTAGATGAAAAAGTAGCTGAGACCAAGACTTCCTAGAAGATTCTGACAGAAGTAAAAGCCTACATACACCACGAAGGTCCTTGATCTGATTGTAGCCTTCAAGGAGTCCATCAAACTATAGACCTGTTCATCTTGAAACTCGGGTTTCTCTTCAGAGAAATGAGCTGTGAGCCAGAGAAACACTGTGGAAATAGCTGCAAAGATCAGCATCAATAACCGATATTCTTCAGAGGATGGTGACATCCCCGCTATCATGATGAATACCGGTAGAACCGCTATCGTGCCTATTACGGTAGCAAAGAACTGGGCCTTATTCCTTTCATCGATATCCATTGTCATCTCTGGCAAGACGGCAAGCCATACCAAGAGCACCAATGTGAGCATGGTGTCAAATGCACAGATGCTTACAACATAGTGAACAAAAATGGTGAGCTGGTTGGTCAAGCTCCATGGGAACCACACGAGGAGAAACGTGAGGGCCCATATTGGGCCTCCATATTTGATATAGACTAACCGACGACTGCCCCACCTAGCTCTATTAGTGCGATCAGATAGTTGACCAGAGAGCGGATCGTTCAAGGCATTGATTGTCATGTAGATTATTTGGCCCGCAATGAAATAAGCTGGAAGAAGCATTAGGTCATCAAAGAAGAACTCGACATACTTGAGCCCAAATACGAACCCGAGCAAGCCTGTGGGAATTGATCCTAGAGACCATCCCAAAAGGTTCCGGCGGCTTAGTTTCTCAAAGCTTGTCGCTCCCACTTCTGTTCACCTTGGAGTTTTTTTGAAGCTAAATGGTCTATAAAAGTGGTAATCGGAATCAACGGACGTTGATACAATGAGCCAGACATCTAATGATTGACCACTTTTATCTCTTGGATTGTCTTCGGCTTATTGGCGACGACAAATGTCCGATTACCATCCAAATACACCAA
>JASFEL010000105.1:0-4695 GCA_050124855.1 Candidatus Thorarchaeota archaeon
AGGTTGCATGATTTGTGCAGCTACAATTCCTTGCACGCCAATGCTCACATTGTGAGTTGTTCTTAGAATTAGGGTGCTCTGAACTGTCAAGTTGAGCCAATAGCTTCCTGGAATAAAGCTTGGATCTACTTCCCATGAGAGCTTGTGAGTCAAGGATATTCCTGATGCATTGTAGACCCCTGCGAAGTCAAGAGTGTAATCGAATCCACTCAAGGGGTTGCCATAAGTATCTGTAACAGTGAAATCAAACGTTACATTATGCTGATTTAGAACTGGACTTGGTGTGATTGAAAGGTCTACATTGGCATAGCCCTTAATGTACAGTTCCATGGAGAGTGACTGCGTCATTAGGTAGTCATGTGATATCCCGATCGTGACATTGTATAGTCCTAATGGAATCCCCGCTGTCGGTATATCTCGGAAATAGACTCCAGCACCTCCTTCTGTCAATGAGTATGTACTCCCACGAATAGTTGCAGTCACTTGAGCCCCTGAGATAGAGTAGCCAGCCAAATCATCTACAACTACTGTGAAGTTTATCTGATCGCCTTGGAGGTAAGTTGACTGATTCAATGGAGAGGGCATACTTGACACCGGATTACCAATGACATCTACCCAAACCGCAAACTCACTCTGTGACAGAAATGGGCCGGTTATTGTCATATTAAGCGGGTACAGACCCGGATAGATATCGGGCTGGAAGTCCCAGAAGACCTCATAGTAGTATGATGTATCTGACTTAGTGAATGTTCCAGCGAAGACGAAACTATAATCAAATTCGTACAATGGGTTGCCATAGATGTCAACAACCGCGAAATCGAATGTCACATTTTGATGGTTGAATACCAGATCAGGAACGAAGACATCCACAACTGCTTGCCCGTTGACAGTTAACACATTATAGGAATCATCTGGGAACAGGTATGTGTGTTCCACCAGAATAAGCAGGGAATAATTCCCAGGCGCATAGCCTGTGGTATCTAAATCAGCCCAATATGTGCCATCGCCACCTGGCGTGAATAAGACGCTTTCAGGACTCAACATCGTTACTGTCGCATCAACAACTGGGACCCCCTGCCAATCCATCACGGTGACAGCCAACCAAGTTAAGTCCCCCTGATTCAATACCCAATCCAGCGAAGACTCTACTACAGTATCTGAGTATGAATAAACGAAAAGATCGTGAGCATCAGCCCTTGGCTCTCCAAAGGTAGCTCCAACATAGACAATGAAGCTGTGCTGACCAATATCTAATGATGCATTCAATTCAACTCTGAATTCTGGGCCCTCAATATGTGTAGCAGTGTAGTTGACTCCGCTGAGTTCTACTTCAACCCATGCTCCTCCTGGTTTAACACCATACAAGTCGTAAACAAAGATGGAAACAGTGAAGTTCTTCCCTCCCTCGACATCGGACTCATAAGCGACAGCGGGGGCGAGAGTTCCAGTCACTGCCATGTGATACTGACCAAACTCAGTACCCTCGACGTAAGTGTGCTGGATGATGATATCTGCTGTGTAGTTTCCGACTGGCATTGCAGCTACACTGTCCAGTAGGTATCTTCCAGGCTCAATCTCCACCAGTGCGAATTCTGTAATCCCGAAGTCCACCGACACGCTAGCACTGTCAAGTGGATTTCCATATGGGTCAGTGATGTTGAGCCACGTTGTGAAGAAATCATCTTGGAGTGTTTGTAGGGGAGAGTTCCGTGAAACTGTCAGATTGTCGGCAACAATTGAAACAGATTTCGAATGAATTGTCCCGATGGTGGCAAACAGGTGGTCAGCAGAAGCCAAAACTGTGTAGCTATTGGGTGCAAGATTGATTCCTGTAACCGAGGTGTAGTACGCCCCTCCCACATAGGACACGGGATAGTCAACACCATCAAGTGTCACATTGACATCCGCATCCGTGACTTTCGCACCCAAGCTGTCAGTGACAGTTATGTTGATGTCAAGATCGCCTCCCTGGAGCACCTCTGACTCAGTGAACAGCGTAATGCTCAGCGGTGACTCGACTCTCAGAGCGTTCTCGAATTCCTGCACAACACCGTCATAGTAATCATGGCTGACTGAGAGTGTCAAGTTTACCAATCCCATTGGCCAATTCGGGGCAACGGTCGTGGTGTACAAGTCAGTCAATTCATCATAGACCATTCCCATTGTCTGCTCAGATGTGCCTCCGCCGAAGGGATATGAAGCTACAAGTGATACCGAAGCATCATCCATTGGTTCGCCATATACATTCAGGACTGTTGCGTTTGCCCACAAGCTGCTTCCCTGAATTGTTATGTTCGCCTCAATTTCAAAAGTGACATCAACCATATAGAGAAGGTCAATGTTGCGGATTGTTGCTAGACTATTTCGAGACTTGAAAATTGGGAACGCCACAATATCATCTCCCGCCCCAACATCAACATTCCCAATGGGAGCCATGTTGAATGCGATACCTGTATTGGCTCTGTAGTCAATCGTGCCATCAAAACTGATTGCGCTAAGAAGATCATCGGCTGTGGAAATGACAAATTCCTTCTCGCCATCTCCATCGAAGTCCAGGATTATTCCACTTC
Source organism: Candidatus Thorarchaeota archaeon (assembly GCA_050124855.1). Taxonomy (GTDB): domain Archaea; phylum Asgardarchaeota; class Thorarchaeia; order Thorarchaeales; family Thorarchaeaceae; genus SMTZ1-83. The sequence goes on from JASFEL010000105.1 coordinate 2,571, forward strand.
TTGGTATAGCATCGCTTACATACACGCTCCACAGCTGGACAGCTGTTGAGGAGAGCTCATAGAGTGTTGCGTTTCCACCATCATCAAGATACGATAGCTCATCAACTCCGTCATCATCAACGTCGTAGGGTATGGTGACCCTGATGTGCCGACCTGTAAAGGTGTAACTGGGCCAATCACCAACATTGACGGTGTTCCCATCAACAAAGCAAATGTAGTTCGTAGGGACATCTATGAGCCAACTACGATAAACCATCATTAACTGCTCGCTTGAATGCGTGGAATTCTTGTATACTTGAATGCTTAACGGCTCATCGAAGATTGTTGCGCCAGGCGAGGAATAGTTTAGAGTCTTAATATGCGTCACATTGCTGAGGTGGTACAGATAGACATCGTTGCTATCTCTCAATATGGCAAGCTGAGGATATGAACCGTACAAGTTTATGGAAACATAATCAACAATCGCATCTGTTTCTTTTAGATTCGCCTCGGTCCAAGTGGTGAAACTGTCATCTGCTCTAATGACGAACAGGCCAGTACTATTCTCACCAACATACGCCAATTCTTCAATTGTGTCACTATCATCATCTACAATAATCATACTGTGGTCTGATAAAGCAGGACGGAGATTGTACGATACATTCTTCCATGACGTGAACGTGTCACCGTTGAATGCCCATATTCTGACATGTGTGTAATTAATCCCGACGAGTATTGGATCTAGCACGCCATCTCCATCAAACATGCCAGTGTACACCTCGAACGCCTCATCAGTTCCCGATGTCGAGCTATTAAGTGTGAATTCGCCCAGCTTTGTAAAGTTGGAGCTAAAGACTCTCAGACTTGTGGTTTTAGCCTCATCATCAGAAGCAACGCTGTATATGAGATTCTCTCCAAGAGAATCGTTGCCTAGTGCCAAAACATGTCTCTGAGCCTGGTCGAAGGTGACGTTATAATGAACACCGGATGCAAGGTGACCTTCGACTTCCATAGTGTATGGATGAGTGGAATTCCCATACAAGTAAGTATTCAGATATGGATCTACAACTTCAATGTAGTATTGGTAAACGCCAGGCTGCAAGTCTGTTTCAAAAAAGATGTATTTCCCATTTTGTGCTTCAGTCATTTCATTTTCTTGATAGCCTGGAACCATAAGGTCTGCAGAACGGATGTAGACCTTGGCTTCTTTTACGTACATCTCATCCGTAGCAGTTAGTTCTACCTTGAGGTATGGATCATAGACTGTCGGATGAGTTGGGTAGAGCGGATCAAGAGTCACTTGAGGTGCTTCCGTATCACTGAGGAGGACATTGATTTGCCCATAAAGCATGATTGCATCACTTCTCCCATCATTGTTGATATCATATGAGAGAACCTGCTCAAACGGTCCGGGGAGTCGTGGGTCCTCGTAACCAGTCTCACCATTGCTGCCTCTAATCAGGGCAAACTGGCCTCTCGGACCCTCCAGGAATACATCGGTGTGAGAATCCGAATCGAGAAAATCAGTCGCGAAGCCGCGCGAGGACATACTCACACATTCCTCATGCGAAACTCTCATCAATCTTCCATCGACCCCGTTTACAAAAATCGCTTCAGATCTCTGACCGGGGACTATTACAAGGTCATCCTGCGTGTCCATGTTGAACTTCCCTGTCTTCACGTAGGACTCTCCCAGATATTTGGAATCCCTTAATTCACGCCTTTGAGTGAGATTTGCGTTTATTAAAGCAAAGACTCTCTCTCCAAAGTTGGTATTGAGCATTGTCACTGCAAGATTGTCGAAGTCGCTTCCGAACTCAAATGATACCATATCAAAACCATGAACATGAGACTCCGACTCGAAGGGGGATGGATTGATGGAAGTGCCATCACCGAATATGGTGTCAACTTCTACCTTGCTGCTGGATGTCCATGGGTCTTGGAGCCACATAACTGCAATCTCATCACCAGGCATATTTGTGAAGTTGCCTATGCACACCTTGACAATCTCTTCCGTTGTAAAAGGTATTTGTGGAAAGACGCCGATCATTGTGTCAGTGGCAAGATCTTTCGTAATCAACCGAATCCTGCTGTACACACCCACGTCAATTAAAGCGTCACCATTGAAGTCCCCAACGATAATCCC
>JASFEL010000106.1:0-4682 GCA_050124855.1 Candidatus Thorarchaeota archaeon
CGTCGCACGCTCTGGATAGCCAATATAGGCAAGAGGATGTTCTCTCAGGATATCATCAAGAGCCACAGCCACTGCTTCCTTTGCGAGACCTGAAAGTTCAAGACCCCGAAAGACATCGCTTTCTCTGAACTCCTTCTTCTCGATTACGCTCTTCCATTTCAGATATTTGCTCGTTTCAATGATGTCGGAAAGGCTATAGAGAAGCTCTCCAAGATAAGGCCGAATCTCAAGCTGCAATTTGGTGGGTGTTGGCTCAGAACTGATTTCTTCATATGTCCTACGTACAGGACTCAACTGGTCAATAGGAGTCTTAAACCACAGAATGTGAAGCAACCCCTCAATGGCACGGAGTGTAGCCTTCTCTCTCTCTTCAATGTGCTTAGGAATTTCATCGAGAACCATTTCTTTAGCTCTCTCTGCTGTTGTGCCCTTCAGATTCAGCCAGATTCGCTCAAGTTCTATCACTGCATTTGCATATCGGTGAAAACGAAAATTGAGATGCTCTTCAACATCCTTGTAGCTGAGAACCTCAATCTTTCGAACCGCATACTGCGTGTCGCCTCCAGCTATTTCCCACAATCGCTTTGCTAGCTTCGGGAGGAATCCCTTGGATTCCGGGTCTTCCAGACGCAATGCATGATCGCCAGGCTGAGCAACCACGAAACATTTGGCTAAGGCATTCTCTACAGTTGAATATGATGTCAAATCGATGGGAACGATATCTACAGCGCCATGCCCGGTGGTCGACCAGCACGCAATGTGACCGCTTTCAACATCACGTTCAATGATAACTCGCTCCTTATCGCCAAGATGGTCGAACTTTGATGTGAGCCCCTTGGAGTAAGCCATCACTGCATATACAATATAGCGCTCCTTGTTCTCCTGAAGCCCAGGCATCCGCATAACTAACCCAACAGTGTCCAGTGGTTCGCCGCCTTCTAACCATGCTCCGGTAGTCTGATCCCACTCCCAGCGGTCTCCGAGCTCATAGAAGACCTCTCTCAATCCACGCAGGTCCTTGGCATCTCTGGCTTTCTTCAAGGTTTCTTTTTCCCAAGACTTGTATTTCTCTTGCATCTTCATCATGCTCTTTCTCTCAAGGTCAAGCCATTGAGTTTCAATCTTCAATTTGACTTTCATTGAGCATGACATCCATTTCTAATGGTTTCAATTTTCAATTCTATTTCAATCTGCAATCCTTATGAATGCTGATGAATCGACTTTTTGGCCATCCGCTTTCCTAGATGTCAAGTTCATGGAGAATGGTTTTGAGTGCATCGGCCAGCCTCTCAGAGGTGTCCTTAATCCGCGATGGGGAGTGAACCAGTGTTGATTGGATATCAATTCTAATGTCGCTCTGTTCATTTCTCAGCACGACTACAGGTTCAAAGCTATCATATGCTATACGGATTTTCCAGTCAGAGTCAGATATGATTGGATGAAGCTCTAATGAATCTTGAATCGCGCCGGCCAGTTCTTCTTCAACATCGAACTCAATTCTCTCAGAATCTGAGGAAGAGAGTCCTAGCCAATAGCTGAGAACTGCCCCCTGGTTCCTCGATTTATTGATAATCTGAGCGAAGATATCAGCAATGACCTGTGTCGTTCCTTTGCTGAGTAATTTAATGCCAGGCTGGAAATATCGTTTTCCTACAACTACATGCAGTGCTGAAAGCCTGGACAAAACATGATGTTTCAAATGCTCCATGTTCTCAGCAAATGACGGTGAAGGTGCAATTCGATAACCATTGTAATAGGTAGCAAGACAGAGTCCAGATAGGACCAAAGAGGGACTTGCATAGAATAGAACATAAGGGGAAAACATAGCTGCAATTCCGGTGGAAATGACGGCCCATACAATCACTCCAAACCAAGTCAGGTCCATCACATCGTCAATGGAGGGGTCGTATTTTTGTAGTTGATCTCTTATGTCATCAAAAATGCAAGAGATATCTTCAGAGTGCATCTCTTGCTGAGAAGAGACCCAATCTGAATCAAGCTTTGATGGATCTAAAAGCTTCAATTTGCGTTTCGTGCGTGTGCCCAGAATCTGGAAATAATATGTTAGCAAAAGGCCAAGTGGAATCTGTGTCGAGACATAGACAATATACAGCAATATTCCGAAGAATGCAACTTCATAGTAAGTGAGGACAATGGCATAAAGTGGAAAAATAAGAGCACTACCAATGAGGATGAGTAACTGCATCCTCCTTACTTCGGACCAATCCAGGATATGGTAGCTTCTAGTCTTGGGCAAGCTCTCCTCTCCACTTTGCCTCTCAGTTAGTGCTGTTGTGCGGGAAGGAGAATTGCCATAAAGCCTTGATGATTTCAGTCGAGGAAGAAGACATCTCCTTGATTTTCTGATGCAGACACTCTGATATGCATATCATTCTCCATAACATGACTAGCATCAGCTATTTTTACAACGCAGATAGCTTCACGCTCATACGCAGCAGAAGAGAAAGAGCCTATTTGCTCGCCAAACTCGGATAGCACAGCAGACACCTTCTGGAATAGACGGTCAAGTGCACTAGGATTTTGGTGAATAAATTCTTTTAAACCTGAATCCAACACCGCAATTTCATCTGATAACCATTCACGATCAAGATCTTCAGGCCCCCAGACGATAAACACTCTACCACTGAATTCCCCACTCTCACCAACAGATTCTCCTCGAAGTATTGGAAAGAGAGGGGCATCATCATCAGGATTCTCAGCCACTACGAACACATCCATTGGGGACTGGCTCAATCTCCCCGCCAAAACATCAGTAAGGCAGGCCTTTAACGTTTCGGAGATTGGCTTTGTATACTGGAAGCTTGTCTACCTTTATCCTAATATCTTGGTTCGTGTAGATTAGAGAGCGAACGAACAATGACAATCTACGATTTTGAAGGCAGAGTCCCTTCACTTGGAAAGAACACCTATGTAAGCCATTCAGCTTCAGTCATTGGAAAGGTAACAATTGGTGATGAATGCTACATCGCACCTGGAGCCATCGTAAAGGGGGACTACGGAGAAATCCAGGTAGGAAACGGTTGTAGTATTCAAGACAACGTGATAATTCACGCCAGGCCAGACGAAATCACTATCATTGGCAATAACGTAACTCTAGGTCATGGGTGCATAATTCATAATGCGACTGTGAAAAATGAAGCAGTCATAGGCATGGGCGCAATTGTCTCAGACTATGCCTTGGTTGGTGAGTGGGCAATAGGCGTTCCTGCCAAAGTAATAGGCAACGTTAAGGAGCATCACAAGGAAGAACTAGCGAAATTCAAAGCGATATACCGCGACCTGGCTAGAAGATATCCAACTGGGCTGAAGAAGATTCAGGATTAGCTCGAAAAGAAGAAGAGTGGGAGAGAAGATTCTCTCCCTCATAATCCTATACCATTGAGGTCAATCTATCCCTGTTGAAGCGTGTTATGGCGAGAGCGAACGTTACTACCATGAATACAATGGAAATTAGAATTGTGGCTATGTATGTTAGCAAGGTGACCGACTCAGCGAACGCGCCCCCAATGAAGAAGGTTGGAACTATCATAGGTAGAATGCCGATTATAACAACAATTGAGGCCATCTGATAGGCTTCATACACTCGAGTGACTCTTCCACTTATCAGGATCATAAATGACACGACAGCGATGATCAACGCGGGTCCAGCAATGAATATCATGAGCACTCCACCTAAATCTGGAATCAATACGAGGGGGCGGTCCATCATCAAGAAGATGATATTCTCTGCAACGATTGAGAGGATTGTTCCTCCAAAGAGCAGAATCGAGCTTGGTATCATCGAGCTAAGGAGCTTGCCCAAGAGGAGCTGTCGGTCGGTCAGTGGAGTTGCCAACAGGGGCTCAAGGGTTTTCTGCTCACGTTCGCCCACCAGAGCATTTGCCGAAATCATCGTTGCAGGAATTATTCCAAAGATCATCAGTAAAGATGCTACAGTAGGTCCTATGAATTGAATGAGCATATCATAGTCAGGGCCAGGAGGGAGAAGTGTCACAGTGGCAACGACGGTTAGCACTGCAACAACAGGCCCAAGTGCACCCATTCCCAGGAGACCAAACTTCACGAAACGAAGAGACATAGCCGCCCTGAGGTCAGCCATTGCTACTACCATAGACTTGTTCTTGCTCACTTCTATTCACCTCCCATAATGACATCTAGATAGAGGTCTTCGAGCGATACCTCCTCTTCAGCAAATTCTATGAGATTGACTCCCGCATCCAGCAATGCACCCATCAGCTTCGAGTTGTTCGTTATTGGATCTTGAATCTCAACAAGTAGTGAGTCTACTTCTGACTTCACAGACTTCACATAATTCTGACCACTGACAACAGACTCAGCTGGACTGAGGTCTCCAGAAACCCTAATTCTGAATTCCTGTTGAACTTGGAGTTTCGCAAGAAGCTCACCTTTTGTTCCGGAGAGAATGATCTTACCATCATCAATGATTGCGATTCTGTCGCAGATTCGTTGCACCTCAGCAAGATTATGACTATTGATGAAGAAGGTCTGCCTATACTCGTTCGAGAGATTCAGGATGAGTTCTCTCACACGCTTGGCTGCTATGGGATCAAGTGCAGAAGTTGGCTCATCTAGCAGGAGAATCTTAGGTTTGTGAAGAAGCGCTCGACATAGTGCGAGGCGTTGTCTGTTTCCTGTACTCA
>JASFEL010000107.1:0-4668 GCA_050124855.1 Candidatus Thorarchaeota archaeon
CTGGATAGAATGATACTAGTGTCTTCCCGCTTTTCCGATAACGAAGTATCCAGCCATGCTTGTCACCCCAATAACTCAACTCTGGCTGGAAGTCGTAATTCGCATTCATGAATTCCTCAAGAGCCATCCATTTCTTGGATGCCTTAGTGCCTATGAACTCTAGAATCTGCTCCCTTGTAGGTTCCTGGTCCCTTCCAATCATACGTTCTCTCTTACTCATTCCAATCGTTTTCATCCATCATTTCCTCATATTTGAATCCTCTACTCTCTAAATCAGAGATGAAGAAGAATCTTGGAAACGACTGAATCTAGGTTCTCGGCGTTCCGCGTTTCAGACTCATACCAAACAGGAAACGAAGAGGATTGAATTGGCGGATGATCAGTGCTAATCCAATAATGATAACAAATGATATTCCGGAGATAAGTAGGAACTTCTCGATGATTCCCAAGGGCAGCATCACCACGTAGAATTGAACCGGAATTGCAACAGCAAAGTGAAGGATGTAGAATGGCAATGCAATCTGGTTCAGAAACTTCAGCCGTTGATGATTGAAACTCAATCGTCGACGTCCAAAACTAATGATTACGATAATCATACTCCAACAATAGACGATCATCAACAGAAATACTGCTGGAGGTGCACTCAGAGGATTTAATTCTCCAGCTGCGGTCAGGGTTATCCAAATCGGAACGAGGATGATTGCCAATAGGATAGCCAGGACAAAAGCAGGGTGGCTATGGTCTTCGAGTATCTTCTCGTATCGACTGTCTGATGCGAAGATGTAACCATATATCAGAAACACCAAGTAGGAGAGAATATGCCAACCGCCTTGGCGCATGCCTCCTGGCCCGATATCAATCATGAACTGAGTGAAGGGGTTGAGGACCTCGATAGCAACAATCGGAAGTATCAGGAGATAGATGGCTCCAGGTCGATCGAAGAAGGCTGCCATATTTGATAAACGCTCTCGAATGTGTTGCTTGCGGAATCGAATGAAGAGAGGCAGAGCTACAACCGACCAGACAAAGAGAATTAGAAGATACCAGAGATGGTAGCCCATCACTATGAACCATCCTCCTTGCGTGCTCCATCCTTCGAAGAAATAGCGCTGCAGATAGAACTCAAGAAACGACTCCGTCACGGTTCCAAGCTGTAGCCCGTAGAAGTATTGCATCACTGAGATATACGTAAACAATCCAAAGAGAAAGGGTATCATTAGACGAACAAATCTTGCCTTGATCAGCAGTTTTGCTTTCTCAGATCGTAGTTTCTGAATATCGACTTTCTCAATGAAGTGGTAGATTGCCATACCAGAAATCACAGCGAAGAAGGGCATGCCAAATCCGCCAAGTAAGACCTCAGTGGCGTTAGCGGCAAATGTTGCATCATTATTTGAGATAGTCCAACCGCCCACTCTGAAAGTTATAATGTTGTGAAATACCCATACCAAGATGACTGCAATTATGCGCAACCAATCAAGCTCATAGCGCCTCTCATATCTCTTCTCGGGAGCTTCTGAGTCAGTCTGGCTTGTCATCTGGTCCACACCTTCAAGATGCCTTTCTGAAGGGGAATCGTATCAAATAGGAGGCCATGTAACATAGAATAACTGACACTGGTACAACTATAGCCAATTTGATGAGGGGTGATAGGAACACAGGTGCAAGTCCAAGTGAAATTGGAAGGACAATGAAGGGATGAATCAAGTACACGAGATACGCGTTATCAGCTAGAATCTTCTGAACATTTCCTCCAGTGTTGAATTTAGCATAGAAGAGCTTGATCAGTACAAATATCATTCCCATACAAATGATATTGTCCACTAGTGCAAATACAAGAGCCTCCAGATTTAGCCCTCCGAAAAAGACAGTATAATCTGCCTCGACTCCCACAAAGACAAAGAAGTACGTGAAATATATCACAACTAATGCAAAAATTGTGGCGGCCCAGACTTTCACATGATGTCTTCTTATCTGGTTGATCCAATCGTACCTGACGGCAACGACGCCAACGCTAAACATCATGAAATATTGAATCATGTAACCAATTGGCAATCCAAGCGGCCACTGCTCAATGGGAAAAGCTATTCGAACTACAAAGGAAACGAATCCCAATCCTATAGCGAGAAGGAGTAGGTAGAAGTATCTTGGAATTGGTAGTTGCTCTGGAATGCGGGTTTGTACTGAAGCATTGTTAGCTACTCGTGTCCAAATTGTATAGACCGCCGTGAAAACCAACAGTACAACGAGGAACCATGTGATGGCAAACGTCGTTATGAAGTTCACAAATCCAGGGAGGGAACCGAAATTGCCCAAGTAATACTCAAGAAAGGACCCTGCCTGTAACGTTGAACTCCATGGTAGAATTCCCTGAACAGCAAGGAGATAGTAGAAAATGGGGTTAATCAACAGGACATATAGTAGAACCGGGATACCAAGACGAAGAATTCTTTCTTTCCAAAACGAAGGAACTCCTTTTCGTTCCAAACTCCGTGGGGAAAAATAACCTCCCATTAAGAAGAATAATCCCATTATTGAAGGTAGAAAGATGGCAGCAATTCCAGCTATCATGTAAAGTGCTATAGTGGCGACGATATCAACTGGAAATGTTTCATTTAGTGTGGCATAGTAGTACCATGACCCCCTGCCTCCATAGGTCACCATGACATGCGTGAAAATAACGAGGATAACAAAGAAGATCTTCATGTTATCAAGGAAGACGAGTCGCTTCGTCTGAGATTCCGAGGTCATGAGCATTTACCACCCTTGATGAATTCTCGGCGGCTTTGGCGACATAATAATCCTCTCAATTTTCACACAGTCTTTAAGCATGATTGCATTCCGTGAGCCTACAGAGTATTCCTATCTGCCAAAGAGAGTGTTCTCACTGTGCTTGTTGAATTATCCTTGGTCTTCGTAGTAGCACTAATTGTCTGGATCTTCTTTTCATACAGAGGCTGGAAGCGGAATTTACTCAGAGCTCTGAATGAAAACAGCAGAGTTGCGATGACTTCACTCGGCGAGATTGAATATATCCTGAAGGGAACTGGACCAGTACTACTAATGCTACATGGATCTCCTGGAGGATATGATCAAGGCGCTATTGATGTGACAATGTGGACTGATGCAGGATTCTCCTTGCTATCAATATCAAGGCCAGGATACCTACGTACACCATTGAGTACAGGAGAAACGTTCGAAGAACAAGCAGACGCGATTGATGCACTACTGGATGAACTTGGTATCTCTAAAGTAGCAATTCTTGGAGCCTCAGGTGGAGGTCCCATAGCTCTACATTTTGCCTTACGGCATCCAGATCGACTAAGCGCACTTATTCTGATGGCGGCAGTCAGCAATGAATATAGTGTGAGTCAGGAACAATTGGATTCGACACTAGCCAGAATATTCCTTTCCGATTCTGGAGCAGACTTTGGGGTATGGCTGTATGATGTACTAACGAGACGCTGGACTACTATGTCGTTAAAGGAAGCGCTCAAAGAAACCATGATTGTTGATTCTGAGGAGCGGAATAATTATGTTAAACAAGTGATGGACACCCCGGAGCAAGTTGATTGGTATAAGAGGTTCGTCCGCACGACTTGTCCGATGAGTCCAAGAATGACTGGCTTAAACAATGACATTGAGCTACTTCAACAGGTCTCTTTTACCAGCTTGGAAGATGTAAAATGTCCAACATTGGTGATTCATGGAACAGTTGATGGAGACGTGTCATTCTCGAACGCTGAATTTGCGGCTTCCTCTATCCCGAATGCTGAGTTATACCGGCTTGAGAATATGGGCCATTTAGTCTGGCTAGGAGAACATGTTTCTGAGATGAATGCGGAAATCATCAGTTCTCTTAGAGAACACTCATGACTTTGAGATGTCATCGAGTTTTTATGTCATGCAGTTCGAATTCTTCTCGTGATTGAATGAAGTACCTCATCGTCTATTACTCCCGAACAGGAAACAACCGAACTATTGCTGAATCTATTGCTAGTCGACTCTCTGCTGATATCGATGAAATTATCGACAAAAAAGAACGTCAGGGACGACTGAATTGGCTCCGAGCTGGACGTGATTCAAGGGCAGGAAATCTGACTGAGATTGAATACAAGAAGAATCCACAAGACTACGACACTATTATCATTGGAGCTCCAATCTGGGCTTGGAACCCAATTCCACCTATTCGCACCTATCTACAAGAAGTCGACTTGAAAGGGAAACGTGTCGCATTCTTCATCTGTTCACAGAGTGACGCTTACATTGACATGTTTCAGACTTTGGCTGAAATGACTCCTGATTCAGAGCATGTTGGTAACTTCGGCATCCGTGAAAAACGATTCAAGAATGAGGACTTCAGTGCAGACCTTGAAGCGTTTATCGAGAAAATCCGGTAGGAACGCCCCATGAAAAAGGATCCTAGGGATATCGCAAGAGAGGGATATGACAAGATAGCTGAACAGTATGATGATTGGAGCAGACCATGTACCGAGTTTGGAAATGAAGCAGAGCTTGATGAGTTCATGAGTCAATTAAATCCAGGCAGTCATGTCCTAGATGCTGGTTGTGGAACTGGCATAATTGCTCGATATCTCGTTGATAGAGGGTATCAGGTAACAGGTCTTGATATCTCTCAGAAAATGCTTGACCTGGCAAAGCATCGCG